>DASSNR010000152.1:0-5121 GCA_035687925.1 Gemmatimonadaceae bacterium
GTTGTCGATGATCCCCCCCTCGCGCAGGTAGCGGGCCGTACCGTTCGCCTGATAGCGCGCGCCGAGGTCGAGCGCGATGGGCTTGGCGCCCTTCTTGAGCGCGATGTAGAGCCCGCCCGCACCGCTCCACGCGAACGTCGCGTTCGAATAGTTCTTCGTGGTCGCGAACGCCTCCTGGTTGTCCGCGCCTCCGACCGATGACTGCGTGTAGAAGTACGCGAGACCGGCCGTGCCCGTGATGTACGGCATAAGGGGGCCGCGCGGGAGGAGCAGCTGCGGCCCCACGCCGAACAGCAGGATGTTGTTGTCCGTCGTCACGTCGACGAGAATGCGACCACCGATCGTCGGACTGAGCGGCACGGTTCGGCGCTCGTGCCCGTAGCGCAGGTAGCTCATGTCGAGGCGAAGCGCGATGAGTCCGGCGTGATCGAGCGCGTAGAGAAAGTTGCCGCCCACGCCCCAGCTGTTCCCCACGAAGTCCGCGAACTCGCCGCGCGGTTGTCCGTACTCGCCATTGATCCCCAGGAACGCGCGGCTCTGCGCCTTCTCCACGGGCGTGACGTGAAAGACCTGTGCGGACGCCGCACTCGCGCTGCCTATCGCCGCGACGAGCACGGCCAACGGTGTGGTGATTCGCATGGAGGAACACCCCGAACGCCGGGAGTGGACGGATCATCGCCACCGATCAGGCAGCGATGGGAGACAACAACACGCGCGCTCCCTCGGAAAGAAGACGAGGGAGCGCGCGTTTGGCAAACCCTGCGTGCGATATCGCGACGCTTACGGGAACATCACACCGAGCTCGACGGGGACGAAGTTCGTGTGCCCACCATTCGTCAGCACGCTCGTGAAGCGCGCTTCGGTAAAGATGGTGGCACCGCCCGTCGTGTGGAACTGCAGACCGCCACCCAGATTCCACCCGAACTTCGTAACAGACCCCGCCTCACCGGGAGGTGATACGGTCACCGTGCTCCCACCGCCGAACGTCTTCATGTTGTACAGCCCGACGCCGCCGATCACATAGGGCGTCACCATGAGATTGTTCGCGCCCAGCGTTGCATCGACCGTCCCCGACCAGATCCGGGAGTGACTGATGTCGGCCGAATTCTGGCCGTTCAGGTGCGAGTAGGCGGCGTCGATGCGCAGCCCGAGCGGCGACGCAGGCATCTGGAAGGCGAGGAGCGCCATCGCGTTCCACCCTGTGTTGACCGCGCTGTTGAAGTCGCCGGTCGGGACGGTCGCACCGCCCGCGAGACCGAAATGTGTGACGGGATACACCGCCTGTGCATTCGCGGCCTGGACCCCGACGCCCAGTGTCAGGGCGAGTGCAGCCGCGGTAGACAGCAGATACTTCATGACAACACCTCCGCATCATCTATGTATGGGGCGGCGCCTCGTTCGCGACTCGTGGAACGGGAGCGCCATGCCACAGGAAAGAGCATGAGCCGTGCCCCGCTTCGTGTGTTCACGGGCGCCGCCCGCCATGCCAATACGAAACCGCCCCACTCGAATGAGCGGGGCGGCGGGAGGCGCGGAGCGATGTCGCGAAACGCGCCGATTACGGTCCGCCGAAGCGGACGCCGAAGCTGATCGGGAAGTACTTGAGGCTCCCCCCGGTGGCGAACACGTTGTGGAAGCGGGCCTCGGCAAATGTGGAGAAGCCCGAGAGCTGGAAGTCCACGCCACCGCCGATGTTGAGACCGAACTTCGTCGAGCTGCCGCTCGACGACTGGGCGCCGGTGGCGACATCAGTGGTGGTGACACCGCCGAAATGATAAAGTCCGACCCCGCCGATGATGTACGGCGTCACGGGATGCGATGTGGCGGTGGTATCGGCCGGACGGAAATGCCACACCGCGTCGCCCGTGATCTGCCACACGTTCTGATTGTCCGTTTTGATCGCAGGCTGGCCCGGCAGCGTGAAGGTCTTGCCGCTCAGACTGTTGTACGCGACATCGGCGCGGAAGCCGAGCGGTGTGTGGGGCGTCGTATAGTCGACGAGCCCCATGAGATTCCATCCCGTGCTCTGGACGTCACCCAGATCCCCCATGGGGATCGTCGCGCCGGCAGCGATGCCGAAGCCGAGTGGATATGCTTGTGGTCCTACGGTCGTCTGGGCGTGAACGGTCGATGCGGCCGGCAGTGCGGCGAGCGCAGCGACCGTCAAGCTGATGACAACGTGTTTCATGATGCGGCCTCCCGTGATCCGAGTGCGCAAAGAGACCGGCTCTTCTGTTCGCATTTCCCCGTCACCGAGCCCCAGTCATCCATGCGAGGAGCGTGTATGTGACGCCCCTCACATGGTTGCGCATCAGTCGTGCCATGTACCCGAGTGGAACGGGAAAGCACGCTGCGTCTCGCACGGCGTTGTCGGGGTCGGACAAAAACAAAACTGCCCCACCCGAAGGTGGGGCAGTCGTGTATCGCGAACTGCGCGACAGCTTAGAACGTGACGCCGAAGCGCAGCGGGATCGTGCGCATCGCACCGCCATCCATAGAGACACTCTGCCAATCCGCCTCGATGAACGTCCCGAAGCTCGAGAGGTGGAAGTTGATGCCGGCGCCGAGGTTGTAACCGAACTTGTTCTCGCTCGACGAACCGCTGTTCGTGCCGTCATTGGCCGTACCCTTCACATGGTACATGCCGACGCCACCCGTGATGTAGGGGCTGATGACCGGCGTGGGCAGCTGATAGATCGCATTCGCGATCCCAGCGAGCGTGCTCCAGTTACCAGTGATGTTGATGCCCTGGTCCTTCAGGCCGAAGTGCTGATACTGCAACTCGGCGCGGAACTTCAGCGGCATCGCGGGCAGGTGGAGCCCCACCATCCCCGACACATTATAGCCCGCGTTCACCACGTTGGAAAAATCGCCGTTCGCCACGCTCAAGCCGCCCGCCACACCGAAGCTGAGCGGCTTGACCGACGGCACCTGTGCCTGCGCAGCACCAGCACTCACCGCCAACCCCATCGCAACCGCGACACTCCACAACGAGCGCTTCATACTGTTCTCCTAGGAATTGTGGATCGATCGACATCACGCACTGCATGTGCGCTCTAGACGACCGAATCGGCTACGCGTTAACATCGCGAAACCGAAATAATCCCGAATGGAAAACCGGGCGCCGTCGGGGATCGCCGCTACGCGGCCACCTCCAGTGCATCCGCGGCGAGCGGCCGGCGCACACACACCTCCGCGCACGCGAAGCGCCGCGCACACGCCAGACAGTCGCGGCGGATCTTCTCCGGATAGCACGCGCGATCCGCCACGTCGTAGCCCAGCGCCTCGAAGAACTGCGGGGTGAGCGTGAGCGCGAACAGCTCGCCGATCCCGCGCACCGCGGCCAGCGCTTCCACCGCGCGCACGATCGAGCGCCCCACGCCGCGCCCATGTGCCGCCTCGGACACCGCCACGGACGCCACCTCGGCGAGCGACGGCGAGTATTCCTTGAGGGCACCGCACCCGATCACGCGATCGCGCTCATCGACGGCGACGACGAAGTTGTGCAACGCGAGCGCGATCGCCTCGCGGCTCACCGGGAGCATCACCCGTGCAGCGGCGAATCCGTTCACCAGTGCGACGATGGCATCCGTATCGCGCGCGCGTGCGGGGCGCACGACAGCCGTGTCGCTCATTGCAGCAGACGTCATTGCAGTGCGCCCTCCAGGAGCGCGAGTCCACGCGCGAGCTCAGCGCGCGTCGTGATGAGCGGTGGGAGCAGCCGCACCGTGTGCTCCCCGGCAGAGCACACGAGGAGCCCGGCGTCGAGTGCGCGTGCAACCACCTCGGATGCGGCCTGCATCACGTCCACGCCCCATATGTAGCCCACGCCGCGCACCGCGCGGATGCGCTGCGTGCGATTCGCCATCTCGGTGAGCGCGCTCTCGAGCCACACGCCGTTCTCACGCACCTGCGCGAGGAGGGCGGGATCGGCGAGCCGCGCGAGCACGTGCAACGCGACGGTGGACACGACCGGCCCGCCGCCGAACGTCGAACCGTGGTCGCCCGGCTGCATCGCGCCCGCGATCGCGGACGACACGAGGACGGCACCCATCGGGAAGCCGCCCGCGATGGGCTTGGCCAGCGTCACGATGTCGGGCTCGATCCCCGCGCGCTCGTACGCGAAGAGCCACCCCGTGCGTCCGAGTCCACACTGGATCTCGTCGAGAATGAGTGCGACGTCCCGATCGCGGGTGAGTGCACGCACCTCGCGCAGAAAGCCCGCGTCCAGCACGCGCACACCGCCCTCACCCTGCACCGGCTCCACGATCAACGCCGCGGCCGTCTCCGCGTTGAGCATCGCGTCGAGCGCGCGCAGATCACGCTCGGCGATGGCGACACCGCCGGCGAGCGGACGGAACGGCGCGCGATACTGCGGGCGATCGGTCGCGGCGAGCGTGGCGAAGAGCCGTCCATGGAAGCTGCCGCGCAACGCGATGATCTCGTGCTTGGCCGGTCCACCGATCGTGCGCGCCCATCGCCGCGCGAACTTGAACGCGCCCTCGTTCGCCTCTGCGCCGGAATTGCAGAAGAAGACGCTCGACGCGAAGGAGCGCTCGACCAGTGCCTGCGCCAGCTGCTCGCCCGGCGCGGAGTGATAGAGGTTGGAGACGTGGATGATTCCACCCTCCATCGCGCGCTGCACAGCGGCCGCAACGCCCGCGTCGCCGTAGCCGAGCGCGTTCACCGCGATGCCGCTCGTGAAGTCGAGGTACGCGTTGCCCGCGGCGTCGAACAACTCGACGCCCGCACCACGCACGAACTCCACCGGTGCGCGCTTGTAGACGGGGAGCAGCGCGCTCGAGGGCTCGTGGCCATCGGACGCGTGCACGGACGGCAGGATCTGAACGGCCGTCATACGAGACTCCGTGACTGAAAGAGAACGGTGCCGCGCTCCGTGTCGCCGAGCGCGTGCACGTCGCCGATCCGCACGCGCTCCACGCCACTCGCGAGCGCGGCGATCGCCGCCTGCAGCTTGGCCGCCATTCCGCCGGCGGCCGTCCCATCGGCGATGGCGGCCACCGCATCGCCCACGTCCAACGTCTCGACCACCGCATCGCGCACGATGACGCCGGCGACGTCGGACACGAAGAGCAGCTCGCGCGCACCGAGCGCGCGAGC
>DASSNR010000053.1:0-18598 GCA_035687925.1 Gemmatimonadaceae bacterium
TACGGCAAGACGTGGACGCGCATCGACAACGGCATCCCGCGCGACGAGTTCACGCGCGCGATCCGTGAGGATCCGGTGAAGGCAGGGCTGTTGTTCGTCGGCACCGAGAAGGGCGTGTGGGTGTCGTTCGACGACGGCGCACACTGGCAGTCGCTCAGGCAGAACCTGCCGATCGTCCCCGTGCACGACCTGGCGATCAAGGACGGCGACCTCATCGCCGCGACGCACGGCCGCGCATTCTACATCATGGATGACATCTCGCCGCTGCGGCAGATGACGTCGCAGATCGCACAGGCCGACGCGCATCTCTTCAAGCCGAGCGATGTGTACCGCGTGAGCTGGGGCGGCGGCTTCGGGCGCGGCGGGTCGAGCCCGACGGGTCATCCGACGGGCGCCAATCCGCCGAGCGGCGCGGTGGTGTACTACACGCTCGCGCACCCGGCGCAGGAAGTGACGCTCGAGTTCCTCGATGTGCACGGCAAGCGCATCAAGCAGTACACGAGCAAGCAGGACAGCGCGGCGGCGGCCGACAGCGTGAAGTCGGCGCACGAGCGCTCGGCGAAGCGCGACAGTCTGCGCGCGGCGGGCATTCCGCGTGACAGCATCGCGAAGCTCATGCGGGCGTCGGGTTCGGAAGGTCGCGCGGAGGGCGGCCGTCGCTATCCGCCACCGGAGCCGCGCGTGCCGAACAAGGCGGGGCTCAACACGTTCGTGTGGAATCTCCGCTATCCCGATGCGAGCTCGTTCCGCGGGATGGTGTTTTGGGCCGGCGGCACGCAGGGCCCCGTCGCACCTCCGGGCACGTACGAGGTGCGCATGGCGGTGGATGGGAAGCCCGTGGCGACGCAGCGCTTCGTCCTCGAGAAGGATCCGCGCTCGCCCGCGACGCTGGCCGATCTCAACGAGCAGTTCGCGTTCCTGATCAAGATTCGCGATCGGCTCACACAGGCCAACGATGCGGTGCGGACGATCCGCAACGTGACGTATCAGCTCCAGCAGCGCGAGGGGCAGATGCACGGCGCGGACTCCGCGACGTACGCGACGACGGCCGACGCCTTCGCCAAGCGCTTGAGTGTGGTGGAGGATTCGATCTACCAGACGCAGAGCAAGGCGAGTGAGGACCCGCTCAACTTCCCGATCCGCATCAACAACAAGATCGCGGCGTTGATGGGCGTGGTCGGCCGCACGAGCGCGCGCCCCACCGCGCAATCGTATCAGGTCTTCACTCTCCTCTCGGGCCAGCTCGGCACGCAGCTCAAGCTGCTGCAAGCGGCGATGAACGAGGATCTCCCGAAGGTGAACGCGATCCTCGCGCGCGCCGGCATGCAGAAGATCGTCCCGAGCACGGCCGAGATCGCCCCGCAGAAGGCGGAGGTGGCGGAGGAGGACGGGGGCGGAGAGCAGTGAGTCAGTGAGTCAGTCGGTCAGTGGGTCAGAAGAGGCCCGTAGGGCGGGATGAACTCGCCTTACGGGCTTTTTCTGACCCGCTGACTCACTGACCTACTGACCCACTTTCTCCCCCCTCCCGCACGCACTTTGCACTACAGCACCTCATGCCGCGGGTGTGCCGGCACGATCACGCTCACGCAGCGGCCAATGCGACCCGAGAAGTGTGAGGTGCCCTATGGCCATCATCGACGATCCTGATTTCCTGACCGATCCAGCCAAGCAACTGCGCGCCGTGCACGAGCTCGCGAATTTGCGCGTCCGCATGGTCGACCTGGAGACGGAGCTGCTCGCGCGGCGACACGAGCGTCGCACGTTGATCGAGCGGCTGGCCGAGCAGAATCTCGCCGAGCAGCGGCAGGAGGGACGGCAGAGCCGGACCGCCGCGCAGCAGAGCGCTCGTGCGAGTCAGGACGTGCGCAACTTCGACACGAACGTGCGGTCGTTGCGCGAGAAGATCAGACGGTTGGAGATCGAAGCGGAGCGCTTCCGACTGAGCATCGAGGTGGCGATCGCCGCCGCAGGAAATCACGAAGGCCTCGCCGCCGCGAGCGCAGCGACGAGCGGGGGGCAGCAGGGGACGTTGAAGCTGCGGTGAATCAGTGAGTCAGTGGGTCAGAAGAAGCTTGTCATTCCGAGCGAAGCGAGGAGTCTCTACTTGCCGGGCCGAGATTCCTCGCTCCGCTCGGAATGACAATGGAAGAGCCGTTCCTGACCCACTGACCCACTGACTCACTGACCCACTGACTCACTTCCCTTCCCCCAGCCCCATCATCTCCAACAACCGCAGCGCGTTCACCGATGTCGCGAGGCCGGGGCGGAGGCGGTAGTCGAAGGTCATCGTCGTGCCGGCATCGGTGCGGGTGAAGCACTCGCTGAAGTGCACGGGGCGCGCGGCGGTGGCCAACGGACCGGCGGCGGCAAGCGAGAGATCGTGCGTCGTCACCGCGCCGATGGCGCCGCATTCGATGAGTGTGCCGAGGATCGTGCGCGCGGCCACCTGACGCTCGGCGGTGTTCGTGCCGTGCAGGATCTCGTCGAGCAGGTAGAGCAAAGGATGCTCGGCGTCGGTGCGGCGCGCGGCGTCGACGATAAGACGCAGACGTTGCAGCTCGGCCATGAAGAGCGAGATCCCCTGCTCGAGCGAATCCTGTATGCGGATGCTCGTGTAGAGGCGGACGAGCGGCAGGCGAAGCGACGTCGCGCACACCGGTGCGCCGGCCTGCGCGAGGACCACGTTCGCGCCGATCGCGCGCAGGAGCGTGCTCTTCCCCGACATGTTCGAGCCCGTGATGAGGAGACACGTGCCGCGCGGCCCGATGGCCACGTCGTTCGCGACGCGCGTGGCGTCGGGGAGGAGCGGGTGCGCGAGGGCGGTCGCGTCGATGACGGTATCGCCATCGTCGCGGATCTCGGGGAACGCCCACTGCGGGTTGTCGTTGGCGAGCGTGGCGAGCGCCGCAAGCGACTCGGCCTCGCCCAGTGATGCGAGCCAGTCGCGCGCGCGGGCGCCGGCGTCCACCTGCCACCGCTCGAGCCGCGCGACGACGTGCACGTCCCACAGCGCGACGGCCTGCAGGACGCTGTGCATCATGGGCGAGTAGCGGACCTCCGCCCACGCCATCGCGCGACCGAGTCGACGAAGCTGCGCGGCGGCGCCGCCGCCGGTCGCGAGACGATGCTGAATGTTCACGAGGCGCGGTGACGTGAACGTGGCCCGCTCGAGCCGCTCGAGCATCGATGTCGTGGAGGCGAGCGACGCACCAGTGGCCGAGGCGTGCGCGATCGCGGGCTCGAGATGCGCGCGCGCCGGCGCCAGGATCAGCAGGCCGAGGATGATGGGGGCGAGGACGACGATCCACGACACGACGCCCGCCCATGCGAGCACGAGCATCACCAGTGTGGCGACCGGGACGACGCGTGCGCCCCAGAGCGTTGCGCGATGCTCGAGCAGCCAGGGCGGCGTCTCTGCCCACGTCAGGAATCGCTCGAGCGATTCGGGGCGCACCGGTCCCGCCATGCGCGCGAGCGCGTGCAGCGCTTCGCGCAGCTCCGTCTGCGGCGCGAGCTCCGCGGCCGCCGCCTGGCGCGCGCGAATCTCATCCGCGGTCGGCTGTCCGTCGAGCAGCCATCGCACCAGAGTGGGCCGGCCGGGCGCCGAGCTGACGACGTCGAGCAGCTGCAGCAGCGATGCATGTCCCACGATGTCGAGGTCCGCTGCGTACGGGTGCGTCGGCGGGGGCTCCTCCACTCGTGGTGTCGGGAGCTCGCTCCACGCACGTCGCACGCGCTTCGCGCCCAACTCGTTCACCGTGCGCAGCTCCTCGTGCCACTCGACCAGCGACCGCGCCCGACGATGCATCACGACGAGCGCAATGAACGCCGCGACGAGGAGCGCGGTGACCGCGATCGCGACGGCGCGAATGGGCGGCGCTGCAGATGCGGCCCACGACCCCGCGAGCACGAGCGCGAGGAAGACGATGAGTCGCGCATGCGAGATCCAGCGTGCCCGCTGCGCCGAGTGCTCCGCGTGCGCGGCCTGCTGCTCAGCGCGACGCTCGTACTGTGCAGCGATGTCGGAGAGCGGGGGGGCAGGGGAGGACGACATGAGAAGCAGTGAGTCAGTGAGTCAGTAGGTCAGTGGGTCAGGAACAGCTCGGAGGACTGTCATTCCGAGCGACGCCTGTCATCCCGAGCGTGAGCGAGGGATCCCGCTGGCCGAACGAGATTCCTCGCTGCCGCTCGGAATGACAACCGTTCGAGCTTCTTCTGACCCACTGACTCACTGACCTACTGACCTACTTCACTGACCGCCATCCCCATCACGTGATACCCCTTGTCCACGTAGATCGTGCTTCCCGTGATCCCGCTTGCCAGGGGACTCGAGAGGAAGGCGGCGGTGGTCGCGACTTCGTGGGGCGAGAGGGCATCGGTGAGCGGCGAGTTCGCCGACGCGTACTCCACCATCCGCTCGATGATCCCGATCGCGCTCGCGGCGCGCGAAGCGAGCGGCCCCGCCGAGATGGTGTTGACGCGCACGCCGTACTGGCGTCCCGCTTCGTACGCGAGCACGCGCGTGTCGCTCTCGAGCGCGGCCTTGGCCGTCGACATTCCGCCGCCGTATCCCGGGATCACGCGTTCGCTCGCCATGTAGCTGAGCGAGAGGAAGGAGCCGCCGGCGCGCATGAGTGGCGACAGGCGTCGTACCATCGAGACGAGCGAGTACGCGCTCACGCCGAGTGCGGTGAGGTAGCCGGCGCGACTGGTCTCGAGGAGCGGCTTCTTCACTTCCGGTCCGTTGGCGAGCGAGTGGACGACGATGTCGATCGGATGCTCGCCGAAATCATTCGTGAGCCGTGTGGCGAGCCCGTCGATGGAGAAGTCGCCGACGTCCTTGTATCGCTTGTTCGCGCGAAGATCGTCCGGCGCATCGGCGAGCATGTCGTACGCCGCGTCGAGCGGGTAGATCTTCTCGAACTCGAGCATCGTCCCGTCCGGCATGCGGCGCGAGTCGTCCATCTTGCCGCGCTCGAGCAGGTTGAGAAAGATGTTGAGCGCCGGCGGCCACGTACCGACGACGATCGTGGCGCCGGCCTCCGCGAGCGCCTTGGCGATGGCGAAGCCGTACCCGGCATCATCGGCCACGCCCGCGACGAGCGCACGGCGGCCGGAAAGGTCGATGTTGAGCATGTCGGGGAATAGTGGGTTCGAGGTACGGAAGCAAGGGGGAAAGAGTGAGTCAGTGAGTCAGTGGGTCAGTGCGTCAGAAGAAGCTCGTACCATTGTCATCCCGAGCGGAGCGAGGGATCTCGGGCTGGTGGGCAGATCCCTCGCTCCGCTCGGGATGACAGCCCTTCGAGCAGTGCCTGACTCACTGACTCACTGACTCACTGACCGACGCCTTCACGACCGCCTTCACCACCCCCTCGATGTCCGCTTCCATCGTCCGAAAACCGAGCACGCAGAGACGGAGGGAGAACGTACCGCGGAGGCGGGTGGAGGAGATGAAGTAGCGGCCCGTCGCATTCACGGCGGTGTTCACGCGCTCGTTCAGTGCATCGAGCGTGGCGGGATCATCGATGCCGCGTGGGTGCACGCGGAAGCACAACACGCCGAGCTGGGCGGGCGCGAGCACCTCGAGCGTCTCCTCGGCGCGCACCAGGCGCTCGGCGAGTGCGGCGAGATTCATCGTGCGGTCGATCGCATCGCGCAGCGCGGACGTCCCGAAGTAGTTCACCGACAGCCACACCTTGAGCGCGCGTGCATAGCGCGTGAGCTGCACGCCGTAGTCGGCGAAGTTCACTTCCTCGCCGCGCACCTCCACGTCCTTCAGGTAATCGGGGAAGATCTGGAACGCAGCCTTGAGGCGGCTCGGCTCGCGCGCCATGAGGCAGCCGCACTCGAAGGGGACGTACAGCCACTTGTGCGGATCCATCGTGATGCTGTCCGCGAGCTCGATGCCGGCCATCGCGGCGGCGCCGCGCTCGGTGAGCACCGAGAAGCCGCCATAGGCCGCGTCCACGTGCATCCACGCCTCGTAGCGGTCGCACAGCTCGCGCACCTCGCGCATCGGATCGACCGCGCCGGTGTTCGTCGTGCCGCCGTTGGCGACGACCATCATCGGGAGCAGTCCGTCCGCGTGGTCGCGCACGAGCTCGCGCTCGAGCAGATCGGCGCGCAGGCGGAACGCATCGTCCGTCGGGATGATGCGCACGTGCGCGCGCGGGATGCCGGCGATCCACGCGGCGCGAATCATCGAGGAATGCGTCTGGTCCGACATGTAGACGGTGAGCTGCGGGATGCGCGTCGGATCCTCACCCACGAGCTCGTGTCGCGCGGCGATCATCGCCGTGAGATTCGCCGCCGATCCACCCGATGTGAGCAGTCCGCGCGTGCCCGCTGGCATGTCGAGCCATTGCCGGAACCACTCGAGCACCACGACCTCGATCTCGTTCGGCCCCGAGGCGACGGGCCACACGCCCGCGAAGAAGTTGTAGCCGGTGGCGAGCCAGTCGCCGAGCACCGCGGGGAATGTCGGACAGCTCGGTACATACGCGATGAAGCCGGGATGCGGCTCGCGCGCCGCATATGGAAAGACGCGCTCGCGAAGCGTTGCGATGAGCGTGTCGAAATCGGTGCCGCATTCTGGTGGCGGCGATGCGATGAGACGCTCGGCTTCGGTGCGCGAGAGTCCGACGAACGCGGGTTGCTCGCGCAGTGTGGAGAGATGCTCGGCGACGACATCGACGACTCTCGTCCCGAGACGGCGCATGGTGTCACGATCGAGGTCGAGCGGAGAACGAGATGCAGGTGGCACGTATGCAGTCCAGCGTTCGTGGTGAGTTCGGGCGTGGAGTTTGCAACCACCAGTGACGCGCTAACGGGGTGGGGCGTACGGAATCTTCAGCACGGACCGGCGCCGCTCAATGGTGCGGTGCCTAACGGGGAGGATCGATGAGAAGGAAGTTCACGGGGAGTGGACGCCGCTTGGCGGTCACTGCACTCGCTGTTGCAATCGTCCCACTCACGCTCTCCGCCTGTGGCGGTGGGAAGGAGAGCGGGACGGCGGGCGAAACAGCGGGCGCGGCGCCATCCGGAACCACGGGCGCGGCCCCCGCACCGGGCGCAACGACGCCGGCGGGGACGACAGCGGCCGGAGCGGCGGCGGGTGGCGGAGCAGCCAAGCAGCCGAGCGACATCACGAAGCAGATGGTCGCGGAGGGCGACAGCATCTTCCACGGACAGTTGGCGGGCGGCACGTGTCAAACGTGTCACGGTGCCAATGCGAAGGGCACACCGCTCGCGCCCGATCTGACGGACAACAAGTGGATCACCGGCGACGGGAGCTATCAGTTCATCATCAACACGGACACGCACGGCGTTCCGAACCCGAGCCCGCCGTACACTGCGCCCATGCCGCCCATGGGTGGCGCGACGCTCTCGCCAACGCAGATCGATGCCGTCGCCGCGTACGTGTACTCGCTGAGCCATCCGAACGTCGGGAAGAAGTAGCGCCGCACCTCGTTCGCATCACCCGCAGACGGGGCGGTCCGTTCGCACTCGCGCACCCTGTTGCTCGCGTGCCGGCCGCCCCGTAAGCTTGCGGTATGGGCTCGATCGTCCCGCTCCCTCCAGCGCACGTCGTTCCCGCACGCCCGTCACCCGGTGGACACGAGCTCTCCTTCGCGCGGGGGCTCTGGCGCATCGCGGCCGCGGATGCATCGAGCGGCAACCAGGTCGCGCTCCTGCACGACGGACCCGAGACATTCGACACGATGATCGCCGAGATCGAGCGTGCACGCGAGAGCGTCGCGCTCGAGAGCTACATCGTGTCCGACGACATCGTCGGACAACGGTTCGCCGATGCGCTGTGCGCCGCGGCCGCGCGTGGTGTCACCGTTCGCTTGCTCACCGACTGGATCGGAAGTCGCGGCGTATCGCGCGCGTTCTGGCGTCGGCTGCGCTCAGCGAACGTCGGCGTGGAGATCTTCGGTCCGCCGGGTCCGCGCGCGTGGCTCGGCCTGCTGCCGCGCGATCACCGCAAGCTGCTCGTTGTCGACGAGCGCATCGGGATCACCGGTGGGATAGGACTCGCCGCCGAGTGGCTGGGGACGGGCACGGGTCGCAGCCGGCGTCGCTCACGCTGGCGCGACACGGCGGTCCGCATCGAGGGCCCGGCCGCGTGCGACATGATGCGCGCCTTCGACGTGATGTGGCGGCACGCGACGGGCACCGAGCGGCGCGGCTCCGAGCGCGTGCTCGTCCGCCGCGCGCACGGCGCCGAGGTGAATCCCGAAACGGCGCAGGGCGCGGTGGTCGGGATCATCGAGGGCGAGCCGTGGCGACTCCGCATCTCACGCGCGCTGCAGCTGCAGGCCGTCGCCGCCGAGCAGTGCATCTGGATCGCGACCGCGTACTTCGTCCCCTCGTCGGCGGAGCTCGAGGCGCTGGCCGGCGCCGCGCGCGACAACGTCGATGTGCGCATCCTCGTCCCGAGCAAGTACGACCATCCCTGGGTGCGACGACTCACGCACCGCGTGTACCGGCGGCTGCTGAAGAACGGCGTGCGGATCTGGGAGTGGCAGGGTGTGATGATGCACGCGAAGACGAGCGTCATCGACAGCCACTGGGTGCGCGTCGGCTCCACCGACTTCAATCCGCTCGGCATCGCGATCAACTACGAGCTCGATGCTGTGATCGAGGATCGCGCGCTGGGGCTGCAGGCGGAGGAGATGTTTCTGAAGGATCTGGAGATGTCGAAAGAGATAAAGCTGTGAGCTCTGAGCTGTGAGCTTTGGGCTGTGAGTGGGCTATGGGGTAGAGGCGTGCTCGATCTCCGTGCTCACAACCCAACTCATCACCCAAAGCTCACAGCTCAGAGCTCACAGCTCACATCCCTTCCCTCGGCCGCGCCATGCCATCCACGACCTCGTAGAACCGCAGGTCCTCCCCCGTCCGCAACTTCGTGATGTACATGATCTGCCCGGTGTGCATGGAGAAGTGCTCCACGACGTGGTAGATCAGCTCGAGGCCCGTCAGGTTCAGATCCTGAATACGCCGGCGCTCGCGGAGGGTATCGGGCGTCGCCTGCGCCAGCGCGCGGTCGGCCTCCTGCAGCGCGGAGGTCAGCTCGGCCAGCAGGTCGTCGCCGGGAATGGGCGCGCGCGCATCGAACTCGCGCTGCCGGTCACGATGCGTGGGGACGCCGCCGATGCCGCCCACGATCCACTCGCGCACGTTCCCCGCCAGGTGCAGCATGAGATTCCCGATGCTGTTCGATGCCGCATTGGGGCGCCACCAGACGTCCTCCTCGGTGAGACTGTGCACGCAGGCGGCGATCTTGGGGAGATACTCGTGCAGCAGGTACCGGCGCGATTCCTCGAGAAAGATCTGATCGGTGTCCGTCATGAGGTCGACCGCCTGGGCAGAGGTGGATTCAATTCCGAAGGTAGAGCGCATCGATCACGGATTCAATTCCGCGCGTCGCCTGCCGCTGCACGCGCATACACCTCGATCCATGGTGCCACGCGCGCACCCGCTCGTCCTGCACGCGCCATCGTGCGCAGCGCGCCTTTGATCGCGCGCTCCTCCCACGCCGCCCAGCGGCGCGTCCACTCGTCGGCCACGGGGACGAGGACATCGCCCACGACGCGCTGCACGTGGAACCCCGCGCGCTCGAGCAGGACGGTGAGGGCATCGGGGGTGAAGCCGTGACGGTACGGGAAGGTGAGGAGGTTGTTGTGCGCGAGCAGCGCGCGCGCGACCGGCGCCAGCGATGAATGCAGCTGCTTGCGCACCGCGAGGTAGAACGCGCCGTTCGGGACGCGCACGGCGAGCAGCCCGCCAGGCTCGAGCAGTGCGCGCACTGCGAGTGCGGCGCCGCGTGGGTCGGGAAGCTGGTCGAAGCAGTTCCAGATCGCGACCGCATCGAAGCGACGGGTGCCGTCAACCGATTGCAGATCGCCGAGTGTGACAGTGCAGCCCCGCGCCTGCGCGAACGCCGTCGCACGCTCGTTGATGTCGAGTCCCTCGAAGCACCACCCCTGCTCGCGCGCCGCGGTGAGGAACGCGCCGACGTAGCTCCCCACCTCGAGCCCCGTCCCCGGTCGCCCCGCCTCGCGTGTCAGTCGCTCCGCCTGCGCACGATACGCGATGCGTTGATTCTCGAAGAGCGACGCGAGCACCGCATCGTCCTGCGTCTCGTCTGCATACAGCTCCCGCAGCTCGCGCGCGCGCTCGCGCGGATTGCGGTAGACGAGCCCGCACTCGTCGCACTGCACCACACGGATGGGCGGATGCTGCGAGAAGGCGACGCGATCAGCGAGTCGCGCAGGCGGCGTCTCGGGTTGGAGCCGGCGCATGTGAAACGCCCACAGCCCCTCCACCTCGCGCGTCACCTCATCGGCGTCGGCGACCTCGTGCGCACTGCGACTCGCACAGATCGGACAGGGGGAGAGCTCGTAGGTGGGCACGGGGCGCGGGATGCGGGAAGCGGGATGCGGGAACGGCTCGTGGGAAGACAGCCATCACCTCCGACGCTGTTTCCGCTTCCCGCATCCCGCATAGCGCATCCCGCATTCCGCATCCCCCATGCCCTCGCGTGTATCTTGCTACGGGATGAAGACGGGATTCTTTGTCGTGGCGGAGTTGACGGGGCGGGCGCTCGACGAGGTGCGGGACGTGCAGCGTGTGCACGACCCGAAGCTCGCGAGCAGCTCCACGCCGCACATCACGATCGTGGGGTCATCCGGGGTCGGGCCGATTGCCGCCGATACGCCGGTCGAGCGGATGCGCGAGGTGCTCGGGTCGATCGCACACGCGACGCCGCCGATCACGGTGCACTTCGAGCCGCCGATCCGCTTCATGCAGACGGAGATCGTGGTCCTCCCGCTCGATCCGCACGGCGAGTTGCGCGCACTGCACGAGCGCATCGCGACCAGCGGGCTCGTCTTCGATCAGGCGCGCTTCCCCTTCTCGCCGCACTGCACGCTGAGCTTCTATCCGACCATCACCCCCGCGATGCAGCGCAAGCTCCTCGGCCTTCGCATCGAAGCGCCGGTAGTGATCCGGCGCCTTCAGGTCTACCAGACGCTCGACCCGCAGCCCTCGCGGAAGGTGCTGGAGGTGGAGCTGGGGACTCGGGGCTCGGGACTCGGGACTCGGAACGGCCGGGAAGCGGGAAGCGTGGAGCGGAACGGATCGTAGCGCGACGCTGTCACCACGAGGCCGTTCCGGCCTCCCGCTTTCCGCGATGTTGACCTCGTACCACGCATACCGCCCTCGCGGGCGCGGCGTCGCCCGCCTCTCCCTCGCCGATCGCGAGCCGGCAGAAAGCAGGAATGGGTTGTGAGTCGTGAGTTCTGGGTGATGAGTCGCTCCGCATCGTCCGGAGCCCCGTACTCACCACGTCGTACCCAGAACCCATAACCCAGAACTCACAACACTTCCTGCTTTCTGCTCTCTCCATTTCCATCTGCTACCCAGAGTATTTTTCTCCCGTCTCCAACTGCACACCCTCGTGACTTCCACCATCTTCGACGCGCTCGAGCAGGACATGGGGCGCGACGCCGCCTTGCGCTTCGTCGCGCTCGTCGAGCGCTATATGGCCTGCACCCGCGATGGGTCGGGTCCCGTCTCCACACCGCACACGCCGGCCGAGCTGGCCGAGCGCTTCGATGAGCCGCTCCCGCTCGACGGCCATCCACTCGGCGACGTCGCCGAGCGTGTGGAGCGCGACATTCTGAGCGACATCAACCGGCTCATGCACCCCATGTACATGGGGCATCAGGTGTCGCCGCCGCTCCCGGCCGCGATCTGGATGGAGTCGCTCATCGGGGCCATGAACCAATCGGTGGCGGTGAGCGAGATGTCGCCCACCGGGACCGCCGTCGAGACCCGGCTCATCCGAGGGATGTGCGAGCTCGCGGGGTTCCCCGAGGGGAGCGGTGGGACGCTCACCTCGGGCGGCACGGAAGCGACGTTCACCGCGCTCCTCGCCGCGCGCGCGGCGGCGATGCCGCACGCACTGGAGGACGGCATCGGGGCCGACCCGCCGGTGATCGTGTGCGGCGAGCACGCGCACTACGCCGTCACGCGCGCGGCGGCCGAGCTGGGGCTCGGGCTCAAGCGCGCCATCGCCGTTCCGTCGCGCGACTACCGGATCGACACCCAGGCACTCGCCGCCACCCTCGATGCGCTCGAGCGTGCGGGCACGCGCGTGATGGCCGTCGTTGCCACGGCGGGATCGACCGCGACCGGCTCGTTCGATGACATCGACGCCGTCGGCGCGATGTGCGAGGCGCGCGGGCTCTGGTTCCACGTGGATGCCGCGCATGGAGGTTCGGCGCTCTTTTCGCCCGCACATCGCCACCGCCTGCGCGGCATCGAGCGCGCGCGCTCCATCGCGTGGGACCCGCACAAGATGATGCTCATGCCCATCGCCACGGGGATGCTCCTCGTGCGCGACGAGCGCGAGCTGGAGAACGCGTTCGCGCAACAGGCGCCGTACCTCTTTCACGGCGCGGGCGAGGGCGCGCGGATCGTCGACCAGGGGGTGCGCAGCTTCCAGTGCTCGCGGCGCGTGGATGCGTTCAAGGTGTGGGTGGCCATCCAGCGCTACGGCGCGCGCGGGTTGGCGGCGCTGTACGATCATCTGTGCTCGCTCGCGCGCACGCTCCACGACGAGATCGGCACGTGCGAGGACTTCGAGCGGGTGCATGAGCCCGAGTCGAACATCCTCTGCTTCCGTTGGGTGGGCGACGGTACGCACGCGCCGGACGATCTCGATCGGGCCAACCGCGAGTTGCGCGAGCGTTACAACCGCTCGGGGCGTGGATGGATCACCACGACGGTGCTCGATGGCCGGCGGGTGCTGCGCGTGACGCTCATGAATCCGCGCACCCGGCCGGAGCACCTCCGTCGATTGCTCGACGGACTGCGCGCGGAGGCGCGGCGGCTCACCGCATGATGGCCCCCGTGTAGCGACACACTCGCCGCCGGCCGTGACACACCCGCAGCCCGGCGGCCGTAAGATCGCATCGCTCGTCGGAATACAATTTGCGCAGGGGAAATCTGACTCCGTATCATCCGCGCGATCGCGCGTGCGGAGGTCAGATCACGTCTGCGTGGCGGCGCTGCACGCGATGCGCGCGTCGTCGCTGCGCCGAGGATCGGCACGATGGCCGAGAGTTCCGAGCTGACGCCGCACGGGCGTCCGCGGGAGGCCGGCGTCGAATCCGACGTCACGGCCGAGCATCTGCGGGCTCGGATGACGGGCGTCGAAGGCGCTGCCCCGCGCTCCGCCATGGACGAGGGGTGGCTCGCGTTCCTCGCCGACGCGGGAGCCGTGCTCGCGTCTGCGCTCGATTGCGAAGCCGTCCTCGACAGCGTGATGCACTTCGCCGTCCCTCGTATCGCCGACTGGTGCGTCGCCTCCTTCATCGAGGACGGTCACATCACGCGTACCATGACGCTGCACGTCGATCCCGCCAAGAACGCACTGGCGCACCAGCTCGTGCGTCACGCGCCGCTCGCTGCGGACCGGCTCACCGCACAACGCGACCCGCTCGAGACGGGGCATCCGGAGCTGCGGCACGTCATCACCGAGGGCGATGTGCGAGCGGATGCGCGGGACGACGAGGAGCTGCGCCTGCTCGAATCGCTCGCCCCGAGATCCGCCATCGCGCTCCCCCTCGTGGCACGCGGGCGCACCTTGGGCGTCGTCGACCTCCTCATCACCGATTCGGATCGGCGCTACGGCCCCCCCGATGTCGAGCGCGCTCAGCGGCTCGCCAACCTCGGCGCGCTCGCCCTCGACAACGCGCGGCTGTATCGCGCCGCACAGAGCGAGATCGCCGAGCGCACGCAGATGGAGCTCGCCCTCGAGCGATCACTCTCGCTCCTTCGCGCCACGCTCGACTCCACCACCGATGGCATTCTCGCCGTCGACCGCTCGGGGAAGATCACGAGCTTCAACGAACGCTTCCTCGAGATGTGGCACATTCCGCCGGACGTGGCCGCGAGCCGGGACGACGAACAGCTCATCGCGGCCGTCGTCGACCAGCTGCAGGAGCCGCACGAATTCGTCGCGAAGGTGGCCACCGTATACGACACCCCCGACGAGGAGAGCTTCGATGTGCTCGAGTTCAAGGACGGCCGGGTGTACGAGCGCTACTCGCGCCCGCAGCGCTTGGACGGCACGTGCATCGGCCGCGTCTGGAGCTTCCACGACGCCACGCAACGCGTGCACGAGGAGCGACGACAGCAGCTGCTCACGCGCGCGAGCAATCTGCTGGCGTCCTCGCTCGACTATCGGGAGACGCTTCAGCAGGTGGTGGACCTGCTGGTGCCCGCGCTGGTCGACTGGTGCCGGATCGACCTGATCGAGGATGATGGCGAGCTTCGCACGATCGCGGCTGCACCGAAACGCGAGCCGCCGGGCGAGACCGGGCACGAGACCGTCTTGCCGATGGCGGCGCGGCGGCGCCACGTCGGCGCGATCACGTTCGGGGCCGTTGTCGGCACGACGCGTCAGGATTCCGCGGCCACCCTCCGGGCGGTGCGGAAGGTCGCGCACTATGCGGCACTCGCGGTCGACAACGCGCGGCTGTACGAGGCAGCGCTCATCGCGAACCGCACGAAGTCGGATTTTCTCGCCGTCATGTCGCACGAGTTGCGCACGCCGCTCACCGCCGTGATGGGGTACAGCGAGCTGCTGGCCGACGGCATCACGGGCCCGGTGAACGAAGCCCAGAAGCGGCAGCTCGGCCGCATCGACGCGAGCGCTCGGCACCTGCTGCATCTCATCGAGGAGATCCTGTCGTACGCCCGCATCGAGGCGGGACGTGAGGCCGTCCGGGTCGAGCCGGTGCATGCGCGAGCGCTCGTGCAGGATGTCGCGATGCTGGTCGAGCCGTCGGCAACGAAGAAGGGACTCCGGCTCGTCGTGCGCCCACCCCGTACCGACGTCGTGCTGCACACCGATCCGGGCAAGGCCGGCCAGATCCTCATCAACCTGCTATCGAACGCCATCAAGTTCACGGCGCACGGCGAGGTGGGGATCAGCGCCCGCGTCGACGACGACCGTCTCGCCTTCACGGTCTGGGACACGGGAATCGGGATCGCCGAGTACCACATCGATCACATCTTCGATCCGTTCTGGCAGGTGGAGCAACCATCCACGCGCGTAGCCGGCGGCACGGGGCTCGGCCTGAGCGTCACCCGCCACCTCGCGCGCCTGCTCGGTGGCGACGTGAGCGTCGACAGCCGACTGGGGCAGGGGAGTACGTTCACGGTGTGGCTGCCGGTGGGGGAGAGAAGTGAGTCAGTGGGTCAGTAGGTCAGTCGGTCAGAAAGGGCCCGTAAGGCGAGAGCATCTCTCCCTACGGGCCGTTCCTGACTGACTGACCTACTGACTCACTGACCGACTTCTTTCCCCAGCCCCTTCTCGATTGCCGCCTCGAGGTTCTGGTCGCCGCCGAGTCCGGTGTAGACGACCGTTCCGGCTTTGTTGAGGACGACGATGTACGAGGTGGCGGGGACGTTGTAGGCGGTGAGCGCGTCGCCCGTTTTGTCGTACAGGATGTGATGAGTGAAGTCGTGCTTCGCAGCGTAGCGCTTCACCAGCTCGGGGGATTCATTCACGGAGACGGCGACGCCCACGAACTGCATTCGCGGGCTGTACTTCTTGACCATCTTGAGGAGCGTGGGCTCGAGCTCGCGGCAGTTGGGGCACCAGGTCGCCCAGAACTCGATGAGCACGGGCGACTTGCCGATGAACTGGCTGAGGTTGGCGGGCTTGCCGTCGAGCGTCTCGAGCGGCGCGGCGGGCGCCTTGGTGCCGACGTCGATGCCGATGTCCTGCGCGTGGAGCGCGGGCGCGAGGGCGGGCAGCGCCGCGGCGAACGTCGCGGCGGCCACGAGTGTGACGAACGAGGAGCGGGTCATCATATCAACAGCTTCCCCATCTGAATGAGATAATACTCGGCGACGCCGATCATGACGATCGCGAAGATGCGCTTCACCCAGACCATCCACGGCCCCGCCTTGGGGAGCGCAGAGACTGCGCCAGCGAAGAGCCCCACGACCACGAGCAGCGCGCTCATCCCGAGCGAGAAGACGAAGAGGTAGAGGAAGCCGAGCGCGGCGCTCTTGGTGACACCCACCCATGTGAGGACGGCCGCCATCACCGGCGCCGAGCATGGTGCGGCGACGAGCCCCGAGGCGGCACCCATCCCGAACGTCCCGGCGATCCGTCCGCCGCCGCCCACCGTGGCGGCGCGCTGCAGGATCGGCTGCGGCACGGGCACGGGGAACACGTCGAGCATCACGAGCGCGAAGAGGATGAGCAGGTTGGCCATGGCGAAGTAGAGCCATGGGTTGCTGCTCACGGTGCCGAAGAGCGTGCCGGTGAGTCCCGCGAAGAGTCCGAGCGCGGCGTAGGTGAGGGCGAGGCCCAGCACGTAGCTCACGGTGAGCGCGATGGTGCGTCCCCGTCCGCTGCCCGTGATCCCCGACGCCTGGCCGCCGACGATCGAGGCGGTGATCGGGATCATCGGGTAGAGGCAGGGGGTGAGGCTCGTCAGCACGCCGCCCAGGAAGACCAAGGGGAGCGCGAGGGCGGGGTTGTCGGAGAGGAGGGTGGTGAGGTTGGTGAAGTGCATGCGTCTAGAATAACTCGCGGAACGGGCTGGTGTTCCCTGCTGTTGTGGCAGTCTCTACCGCTCGGGTGGTCGTTCCAGGGGAGCGGATTGAATATCGGACCGCATGTCATTCCGAGCGCAGCGACGAACCTCGGGCTCGCGCGCCCTGCTCTTGCTTCCGGGTGTATCGGGTCACATATATAGGCGCGACAGGGTTGGCGTGTCTATGTATGTACGGAGACCGACATGCGCGATGATCCGGACCGCAACGAGCTGCTCCCCGGCACCCTCGAGATGCTGGTACTCAAGACGCTGAGTCTGGGCCCGCTCCACGGCTACGGGATCGCCCAGCACATTCAGCGGCTCTCGGGCGAGGCGCTCCGGGTGGAAGAAGGCTCGCTCTACCCGGCACTGCAGCGCATGGCGCTCAAGGGGTGGGTGAGCTCCAAGTGGAAGATGACGCCGACCAAGCGCAAGGCGCGCTACTACACGCTCACCGCAGCGGGTCGGAAACAGCTCGGGCTCGAGGCATCGGCGTTCGAGCGGCTCATCGCAGCGATCGGTCGCGTCATGCAGGCGGACGCGGGGTGAGGTGGGCCGTGCGCGCCATCCTGTTCCGTCTGGTGCGACTCGCGCGGCGCCTGCGTGCGCGCCTCGATCGTGCTGGGCACTCCCGCGAGCTCGCGGAGGAGATGGCCTTCCATGTGGAAATGCTGACGCGCGATGGCATCACGCGCGGGATGAGCCCAGAGGACGCTCACGCCGCGGCGCTCCGCAAGTTCGGCAATCGGACGACAGTGGCTGAAGAGGCACACGACATCTGGAGCCTCGGCGCGTTGGACACCGTGCTGCGCGACGCGCGGATCGGGGTGCGCACGCTCCGCCGCACTCCAGGCTTCGCGCTCGTTGCGATTCTCACGCTCGCACTCGGGATCGGACTCTCGACCGCGGTCTTCACCGTGGCCGACGCGCTCCTCCTGCGCCCGCTTCCCGTCCACGATCAGAGCCACCTCGTGGTGCTCTGGGGCGAAGACCGCAACCAGGGCTTCGCCCACTATCCGCTCGGGTTCGATGATGCCCACGAGTTCGGGCGGCGCACGCGGTCGCTTGAGCAGGTCGCGTTCGCCAGCTACTACGGTGCGGTGCCGAAGCCGGTACGTGATGGCGACCGGATCACACGTCTGCGACAAGCGCTCGTTTCGGGAGCGCTCTTCGATGTGCTCGGGGCTCATCCTGTACTCGGCCGAGCGCTGCGCGCGTCGGATGATGTGCGTGGCGCGGCGCCGGTTTCGGTGCTCAGCTACGACACGTGGCGGCAGCGGTTCGACGGCGATCCCCACGTCATTGGACGACGGCTTCGGATGTACGACGATGATGTGGTGTACACGATCGTCGGCGTGATGCCGCAAGGGCTCGACTATCCGAGCGGCACCGACTTCTGGGCGCCGATCGTCGCGCCCGCATCACCGGAGCAAAAGTCTTACATCGCGCTCGACGTGGTCGGGCGGCTCCGGCCTGGTGCCACACTCGCCGGCGCGCGGGACGAGCTGACGGCGTTCTTCACTCGCCCCGAGGCGTCGTCGGTGTCCCACAACCTGCGCGGCGTCGTGCACACACTGCCGCGGCTCATCCTCGGCGATGTTCGGCCGGCGCTGCTCGTGTTCGCCGCCGCCGCGGGGCTGCTCCTCCTCATCACGTGCATCAACGTCGCCAACCTGCTCGTCGTGCGCGGCATCGCGCGCGTGCGCGAAGTCGCCGTACGATCCGCGCTCGGGGCGGGGCGCGCTCGGGTCGTTGTCCAGATGCTGATCGAGAGCGCGCTGCTGGCGATCGCGGGCGGCGCGCTTGGCGTGGCGGTGGCGGCCGCAGCGGTGCACAGCTTCGTGGCCTTCGCTCCCGCCAGCGTCCCACGCCTTGGGGAGATTCACCTGAACGCCACCGCGCTCGCCGGCGCCGTCGTCATCACGGGGCTTGCGACGCTCATCTTCGCCCTCGCGCCGGCGATCATGACC
>DASSNR010000070.1:0-3799 GCA_035687925.1 Gemmatimonadaceae bacterium
GTGAGATCGAGCCGGCCGCCGATGTCGCTGCCAAGCAGATTCACCGCCACGAGAATCGCGGCCAGCAGTGCGACGCCCACGCGCAGTCGCTTGAGCGTCCCGCCGTGCGGCGCGAGCTTGCGCCCCGTAAGCGCACCGTACGCGAGCGCGAGGAACACGCCCGCCAGCGACACGAAGTAGATCGCGTCACGCAGATCGATCACGCCGCGCCCGATGTTCTGGAAGTGCGAGAGCACGCCGAGCCGCGCCGCGATCGCGCCGAGCGTGGGCGGCAGTCCGACGATGAGCGGATTGAGTCCCACGAGGATGAGCACGAACGTCACGACCACCGCGAGAATGAACGCGGTGATCTGGCTCCGCGTGAGGCTCGACGCCCACACGCCGACGCCCGCGAGCCCGGCCGCCAGCAGCCCCGCACCCACGTACTGCGCGATGATCGGTCCCCAGTGGATGTCCGCGCCGAGCGAGAGCCCGAGCGGAATCGGGATCGTGAGCGCGAGCGCGAGCCAGAGGAAGAGCACGGCGCCGAGATACTTGCCGAGCAGCAGCTCCATCTCGGTGAGCGGCTGCGCGAGCACGAGCTCGAGCAATCCGCTGCGGCTGTCCTCCGCGAGCGTGCGCATCGTCACCGCGGGGACGAAGAGCAGGAACACCCACGGCAGCATGTCGAGCATGGGGCGAAGCGTCGCCACGCCCATGAGGTACGCTTGCCGGAAGAAGAGAAACGCGTTGATCGCGACGAAGGCGATGAGCAGCACGTAGCCCGTGGGATGATTGAGCAGCGAGCGCAGCTCGCGTCGCGCGATCGTCCAGATGCGACTCATGCGGCCACCTCCTCGGCGGCGGTGAGCTCGCGGAAGAGGTCTTCCAGGCTCCCCGTCTCCTGATGCAGCTCGAACAACGTCCATCCGTCACGCTTGGCCAGCTCGAAGATCCCGGGCCGGATCTCATCGCTCGCGTTGGCCGTGACGGTGAGCCGCGTGCGACCCGGCGCCGCCGCATCGTGCGACTCGACGCTGCTCACGCCCGGCAGCTCGGACAGCTGCTCGGCGATGTTGAGTCCGACGGCTTCGATGCTCACGCGGACGCCCGACTGTGCGCGGCTCACGAGCTCGTCCACCGCGCCGTCGGCCACGACCTTGCCGCGATTGATGATCAGGAGGCGCGAGCACATCGACTGCACCTCGGAGAGCACGTGCGTCGAGAGCATGACGGTGCGCTCGCGTCCGAGCTCGGCGATGAGCCGGCGGATCTCGATGCGCTGGTTGGGATCGAGCCCCTCGGTGGGCTCGTCGAGGATGAGGAGATCGGGACGATGGAGAATCGCCGCGGCGAGCCCGATGCGCTGCCGATATCCCTTGGACAGCTCGCCGATCGGGCGGTGGAAGACGGGCTCGAGTCCCGTCGCGCTCACCGCGTCATCGATCGTGCGTGTGCGCTCGGCGCCGGCGAGCCCGCGCAGTCGCGCGACGAAATCGAGGTACTCGGCGACGAGCATCTCCGTGTAGAGCGGGTTGCTCTCGGGGAGGAAGCCGATCCGTCGCTTGGCCTCGCGACCGGCTTCGTTCAGGGGAACATCATCGAGCCGGATCTGTCCGGCGTCGGGCTCGAAGTACTGGGTGATCATGCGCATGGTCGTGGACTTCCCCGCCCCGTTGGGTCCGAGGAATCCGACGACCTGGCCGCGGTCGACGGTGAACGAGACGTCGTCGACCGCGGTGATGCCGTTGAAGCGCTTGGAGACGCGCTCGAGCGAGAGGAGCGACATAGCGTGTGATGTGTGAGGAGAATGTCCCGTTGGCTGAAAGTCCCGGCGTATGGGCGGACGTATCCTGCCGAAGCCGAGCAGTGGGCTCGAGCGTCGCCGGTGCAACGGTGGACATGACGGTCGACTACGCTGTCGTTCCGAGCGTCAGCCCTGTCATCCCGAGCGCAGCGAGGGATCTCGTCATCACGGACCGAGATTCCTCGCATTCGCTCGGAATGACACGGCATTCGCTCGTCGGACAGCGTCGTACTTTTGTGGGCCGTGTCTGTACGTACCGTGCGCGGCATCGCCACGCGCACTCACGGCTCAGCTCCTCGCGTGCGCGCCTGTATAGCGCGGCGCGAGCGGGCTGGGCGCCCTGCTGCGTGTCGAGGTCGCAAACGGACCTCTGATTTCCGACGATAATGGGTGCACCGGCCTGTGCCAACCCCTTCGGCTTGACCATGCGAGCGCTCAGGCGCCATCATGTGCGGTCGTCGAACCCGGGGTATTCCGTGCGCTTCTCGAGGAGGTGTGCGATGCGAGTCCGGAGAGTACAGCTGACGATCGCGATATCGGCGGTGGTGGTGGCGCTTCTGAGCGCGCGTCCGGCACCCGCGCAGAGCGCGCTCCCTGCGAAGGGCGCGAAGGCTCCAGCGGGCGGTGCGCCCGCAGGGAGCGTGAGGATCGTGAAGCCCAGAGCGCGTGTCGTGAGTGGCGCGGCGTGCCTTGTCAAAGGCGACACCTTTGGCGCGACGTGGGGCCCGAGCGCGCTCCCCGCGCTCGCCTTCACGATCGGCCCCGGCTCCGTGATGGCCGATCAGCTGCACGCGAACAAGGCGCCGTACACGGGACCGGGACGCTACGCGAACGTCATCATCGCGGTCTACATGGGGAAGACAGCGCTCGAGGACAGCTACATGGGACTCGGCACCATCACAGTGAACGCGGACGGCAAGAGCGGGACGTTCGCGCTGAACGACGGGAGCGCATCGGGAAGCTGGGACTGCGGGCACGCCCCACAGCGCTAGCGGCATAACACCACAGAGACACAGGTCTCGCCAATGCTTGTCATTCCGAGCGCAGCGAGGGATCGCGCTGGCGGGCCATGATTCCTCGCTGACGCTCGGAATGACAATCCCTCGAGATTCCTCGCTGCGCTCGGAATGACAACCGACGCCTGGCAGGACCGGTGAGCGGCTTGCCTCGCTCATCTTCCGAAATTCGCGCCGGTATCGTATTTCATTGACGGCGGCACCTCCCTCCACGCCGCTCCCGTCCCCACCCTTCACGAGGTCTCGCATGCGACGCTCCCACGTCGTCCCCGGACTGTTCCTGTCGCTCCTCCTCGCCGCGCCATCGCGCTCCGCGAGCGCGCAGAGCTACGCCGCCACGGCGCAGCGCGGTGCCGCGCGTGCGACCGAGGATCTCTCGGCCGCGAAGCCCGGCCGGGATCCGAATCAGCCCATCGACGAGGCGTACACGAAGAAGATCCACGAGTACACGACGGAGCCCTTCTTCCTCTCGCCACTCGTGGATTATCTCCCCGCGTCGAAGACCGTGCCGACGCCGGCCGCCGTCCTGGGCGACATTGCAGGCGCGCCGACCAAGCTCCCG
This sequence comes from Gemmatimonadaceae bacterium, assembly GCA_035687925.1. Taxonomy (GTDB): domain Bacteria; phylum Gemmatimonadota; class Gemmatimonadetes; order Gemmatimonadales; family Gemmatimonadaceae; genus DASSNR01. Next base: position 3,365 of record DASSNR010000070.1, read on the forward strand.
TACTCGACCGAGGTCTACCAGTACATGCGCATGCTCGCCAAGGCCAGCCCGCGCGTGAAGGTGTTCTCGATCGGGCACACGGAGGAGGGACGCGAGATGATCGCCGTGGCCATCGCCTCCGAGTCGATCATGGCGCACCTCGACGAGAACAAGGCGAAGCTCGCCAAGCTCGCCGACCCGCGCACGATCAACATGAACGACGCGACCGCCGAGCAGCTCGTCTCGAGCGCGGTGCCCATCTACTACATCACCGGCACCATCCACTCGCCCGAGTCCGGCGCGCCCACCGCGCTCATGGAGCTCGCGTATCGCCTCGCGGTGGACGACAGCCCCTACATCCGCAACATCCGCGACCACCTCATCACGCTCATCACGCCCATTGTCGAAGTCGACGGGCGCGACCGCGAGGTGGACGTCTTCAAGTGGCACATGGCG
>DASSNR010000074.1:0-8066 GCA_035687925.1 Gemmatimonadaceae bacterium
TCTCATTATTGGCCAGCTACCAATCGCTTGAACGCGGGATTGTCCCGCAGCGGAGCGAAGGTGGGATCGATCCGGAGCCAGGCGGGGGAGAGGTAGTAGGGGATCTTGAGCAGCGGTGCGAGCGTGGACACGGCGCGGTCCTGCTGCCCGAGGATCGTGTAGATGCGGGCGAGCTGGTGCTGCACGTAGGGACCCGCATACGCGTCCCGCGACACCGGCTCGAGCGCGACACCGCGTTCGCCCTCGCGCACCGCGTCGGCCGCACGACCGAGGTAGGCGTACGCGACGCCCAGCAGGACATGTTCCTGCGATTCGCTGGGTCCGCCGATGATCCTGGGCGCCGTTGCCAGATCCGCCTCGATCGCGATGCGAGCCGAGTCGGCATATATGCGGGACAGCGCCGCATGCCCCGCCAGTGCCTGAGCCCCGGCCAGGGCCAGCCCCCACGCGACACGATCGTCGCCGAACGCGGCCGGCGTGAGCCGCAGCAGGAGCGCGCGCTGGTCATCATCGAGCGCCCAGTAGAGATCCCAGTAGGTCGCCACGAAGGCGACGAAGTGGGTTTCATCCGTTCGTGCGGCGGCCGTCCGCAGAACGGCGCGCGCGTCGTCGAGATGGCCCTCGGCGAGTGGGATCATCGCGCGCTCCTCGATCGAGGGGATCGCGGATGAGTCGATGGCGAGCATCTGATCGGCCGCCGTGCGGGCCGCGTCATACTCGCGCAGCCAGAGCAGTGTGCTGGTCAAGTTCTGCGCGACGATCAGGGAGCGAGGGTCCATCGATTGGGCCTCTTGGAAGAGGCGGAGTGCACGCGTCCAGTCGCCCTGGCTCTGCTCGGCCTTCGCCAGGGCCACCATCAACTCCGGATTGTGCGGTGCGATGCGTCGTCCGGCCTCGTAGGCGTCGAGCGCACTCGTGACATCGCCCCGAACCGTGCGATAGAAATCGCCGAGGGCCAGATGCGCCTGAGGCAGCCCGGGCGCGAGCGCGAGGGCACGCCGGGCGGCGAACTCGGCGCGCACCGCATCCTCGGGCGAGGTCGCGCTGCTCGTGTAGAGAATCGTCGAGAGGGCCTGCGACAGCCGGGCCCAGGCGAGCGCGAAGGTCGGGTCGAGGGCAACCGCCTGCTCGTACGCCCCCGCCGCTTGCCGGAGTGAGCCCGGGCCTTCCGTGACGCCGGGCATGAGCGCGTTCCCGCGAAGGTAGGCCTCGTAGGCGGCCAGATTCGCGGTCGGCCTCCCCTCGAGCGTTTTCTTCTCTCCAGCGCCGAGCGCGACGTTCAGCGCATCAGCCACCTGCTCGGCGATCTGTCCCTGCACCTGGAACACGTCGGAGAGCACGCCGTCGAAGGATTGCTGCCACTTGGTGGTGCCGTCGCTCACCTGCACCAATTCCGGAGTCACCCGCACGCGGCTCGTCCCGTCCGCGTCCTTCTCCCATCGGATGGTCGCAGTGAGCAGATAGGGCACGCCGAGCTCGGCGCCGATCTGCTGCGGCGTCTTGGTCGTGTGCTTGTACTGGTCGGAGCTTGTGCTCGCGATCACCCGCAGCTCGGGGAGCGCCGCGAGCTTGCCGCGCACTTCATCGGTGATGCCATCGGCGAAGTAATCGTCGCTGGCCGGACCGGCGTTCTGGAACGGGAGCACGGCGAGCCGTATGGCGCCGGCTGCGGCCTGACTGGCGGCATGTGTCGTGCGCCACGCGATGACGCTGCCGATCACGATGACGAGCAGCGCGAGCGCCGCCGTCATCCACACGGCGCGTCTCCGGCGCTGCGTGCGTCCGGCACCCAGCGCTCGCACGGGACCGGTCGGCGCCGTCCCTCCGCTCGGCGTGCTGATCGCGTCGAGCACCTGGAGCAGCTCGCCCGCGCTCTGCGGCCGGTCGGCCGGCCGCTTCTCCAGACAGCGCATGACGAGCGTCGCCAGTGCCGAGGGCACCGTGGAGCGCCGCTTCGTGATCGGCTCGGGCGCCTCGCTCACATGCGCCGCGAGCACCGCCTGCGGCGTACGTCCGGGGAAGGGCGGCTGCCCCGTCAACAGCTCGTAGGCCATCACGCCCCAGGCGTAGATATCCGCGCGGTGATCCACGTTCGGGTCGGCCGCTGCCTGTTCGGGCGCCATGTACGCGGGCGTGCCGAGCGCAACGCCGAGTGATGTGATTCCACTCGTGCCGGCGGCTGTGGTCGACGCAGTGAGCGCCTTCGCGACGCCGAAGTCCGTGACCATCGCTTCGCCGTTCGAGAGGAGCACGTTGTCGGGCTTGATGTCGCGATGCACCACGCCATGCTCGTGCGCGTAGGCCAGCGCTGACGCCACCTGCCGCAGAATGCGCACGGCCTCCTGCACCGGGAGCTCCCCGCCCGTGACGAGCTTCGTGCGGAGCGATTCCCCGGCGATGTACGGCATGGTGAAGTACGGGAGCCCGTCGGTCTCGCCCGCCGTCAGCAGAGGAACGACGTGCGGATGTTGCAGCCGCGCGGCGAGCCGGATCTCGCGGCGGAAGCGCTCGAGATCCATCCCCGCGAGATCAGGGGGGAGGACCTTGACGACGACGTGCCGCCCCAGCGAGGTCTCCTGCGCAACGAAGACGCGGGACATTCCGGCGCCACCCAGCTCGCGTTCGAGTGAGTAGGCTGCACCGAGCGTCAGTTGTAAGCGGTCTCGCAGTTCCGATGGCACCGTGTGGTGACCCTCGAGCGATGGACACGTGCAGGAGGCGCTACTCAGGCTAAGATAGGATGAGTGGCGAGCACAGGCCAGCCAACGACTCGCCTCCTTTCATGCATGCCGCCGCTCGATCGTCATGCGCATGCCGTACTTCGGACGCAGCGTGATGAGCGGTTGCAGTGCTATGGGATGATGCGGCACGAGGCGGAAGCGCCATCGCTGCGCGAGCGTCGCGAGCAGGAGCACGCCCTCCGTCCACGCGAACTGCTCGCCGATGCACTGTCGCGGTCCGCCGCCGAACGGAAAGTACGAGAACTTCGGACGCGCGCTCTGCGCCTCCGGCGTCCACCGCATCGGGTCGAAGCGCTCGGGCTCGGGATACCACCGCGCATCGCGGTGCACCACGTACTGGCACATGAACAGCACCGAGCCCGCGGGCACCGGATAACCACCCACCTCGTAGTCGCCGATCGCCTTCCGCCCGATGATCCACGCCGGCGGATAGAGCCGCATCGATTCCGCCAGCACCGTGCGCGTATAACAGAGCTTCGGCACATCGTCCATCGTCGGCAGCCTGCGCCCAAGCACCACGTCGATCTCCGCGTGCATCGCGCGCTCGGCGTCTGGGTGCTGCGAGAGGAGATACCACGTCCACGTGAGCGCGTTGGCGGTCGTCTCGTGCCCCGCGAGGAAGAGCGTCATCACCTCGTCGCGGAGCTGCTCGTCGGTCATGCGCGAATCATCACCGTCGATGTCGTGCGCGGCGAGGAGCATCGAGAGCAGATCACCGCGGTCCTCGGCGCTCGCGCGGCGCTCGCGAATCATGCGGTAGATCGTGGCATCGAGGAGCTCGCGTGCGCGACGGAAGCGCGTCACCCGCCGCACGAGCAGCCAATCGAAGAGCTCCGAGAACGGGAGCAGCGCGATGTTGAACAGCTCGAGCGAATCGGTGAGCGCCTGCCCGATGCTTTTCGCGTCGGCCTCGACATCCGCGTCGAACAGCGTCTTGCCGACGATGGCGAGGGTGAGCGCGTTCATGTCGCGCGCGATGTCACGCGTCTCGCCCTCGTGCCACCGCTCGCGTGCGCGCGCGCCGTACGCGACCATCGTCTCCGCGTACTGCGCGATGCGCTGCTTGTGAAACGCGGGCTGCGCGAGGCGGCGCTGTCGCAAATGAAACTCGTCTTCGCTCGTGAGCAGCCCGTTGCCGAGGAGGAGCTTCGCTCGCTCGAGCCCGCGCGCCTTGTGGAAGTTGCGGTGATGCGTGACGAGCACATCGCGAATGTCGTCGGGCCGGCTCACGAGATAGATGTGTCGCGGTCCGAGCTTCACGTGTGCGATGTCGCCGTAGTCGCGCGCGAGCGCGCACACGAAGCCCAGCCGGTCGCGCTGCATCGCGATGAGCGAGCGGCCGGGAATGCGCGTGACGGGTCCGGGCGGACGCAGAATCGTGCTCACGGCAGAGTGGTCACATCAGCAAGATGAATGCGTGGCGCACGCCTTGCACGCGTCGATGGCCACGCGGTGCGCCGGTGCGCCGCGCGAATATCTATGCATCATCATGCTGGAGGACGTCATGGCCGACACCAACCGACCGCGTGACACCGAGAACCTCGCCAGAACGCAGGGGCGGAGCGACGTCAGCGCGGCGAATGCCACGCGGCGACAGATCAATCCCACGCTCGAGGATGAATATTGGCGCGCGAACTTCGCCTCGCGTCCCTACGTGCGAGCGGATCGTGGATATGAATTCTATCGCCCCGCGTACCAGCTGGGGTGGGAGTCGCGCGGTCAACAGCCCGCCAACGCGCAGTGGCGCGACGTGGAGCCCGATCTGCGCCGCACCTGGGACTCGCGTCACAGCGCGGCCGCGAAGACCGAGCACGCCGGCGAGAAGACGAAGAACGTGATCGTCGGGATGTGGGACGACATCAAGGATGCGGTGAAGGAAGGGTGGGAGCACGCCGTGCATCCGTAGCCGCGACTGGCTCACGGACCACTCGTGGAGTTATCTTGTGGCGCAGGATCGGGGAATGGCCCCCGGCCCTGCGCCACCTGTTTGTCTCCGGGATCGTCTTCGAGGCTCTGTCATGGCTACACGTCGTCGCACGCAACAAGGGATCGCCATTCTCGTCCTGTGGGTCGTCTACATCGCTGCGCTCCTGTGGATGATCTTCTTCTACGATGATCGCTTCACCGTGCACTCCAACTTCCCCCACCTGCCGTTCTACGGTGCCGTCGCCTGGTGGTTCTTCTTCCTGATCCCCGTCATCGGCGTCACATACGGGTTCTTCAACGACTGGAAGGACGAGAAGTAAGACGTAGCATCCCGGGGCCGCTCGTCGGCCCCGCGCCACGTCTCCCCGCCATCCATCGCCTGCAGCTCTGACGGCGCGCCGCTGGCGCCCGTCCCCCGCGCCCGCCTATGCGCGCGGCCCGGCATTCGCATCACTCCGTCAGTCACGTCAGCCGGACCCGTGGCGCCGAGCCTCCTCCACGTTGCTCGCGGCGCCACCTGAGGAGTAGTGCACCACGTTGCGGGGACTCGATGCGATGATTGACAGATGGAGAGCGTGCAGCAGGACGCTCGTGTTCGCCGGCATCCTCATGGGTGTGGCGCCATCCCTGCTCCACGCACAGGATACCACGCGCACCCGGCACGTCTCGCTCGACGAAGCCGTGCACATAGCCGAGCAGGTGAGCCAGCCCGTCGCCATCGCGCGGGCGGGCGTCGCGCTCGCAAGCGGACAGCAGACCGTGGCGCGCAGCCAGATCCTGCCGCAGATCACGGGGCAGCTCTCGTACACGCGCACGCTCGCCACGCAGTTCGCGAGCCTCGGCCGCTCCACCAACACCACGCCCACCCAAGCGCCGCCGCCCGACTGTACGCCCTTCGCCGACAATCCGGCGTGGACGCCCGAGCAGCGCACCGATTCGCTCGAGGCCGCGGTGAACCGCGCCCTGCAGTGCCCCGTCGCGGGGAATCCGTTCACCGGCGTCAGCAATCTGCCGTTCGGTCAGGCGAATCAGTACCAGTTCGGCTTCAACATCTCGCAGAACCTGTTCGCCGGCGGAGCGAACATCGCGCGGATCCACGCCGCGAACGCGAATCGCGAGAGCGCGAACATCAGTCTCACGTCGGCGCGCGCACAGATGATCATCGATGTCGCCACCGCGTACTACGATGCGGTGCTGAGCGAGCGCCTGGTCGAGATCGCCGACTCCACGCTCGCGCAGGACGAGCGCACGCTGAGCCAGGTGCAGCTCGCCAATCAGGTGGGGAACGCGGCGGAGTTCGATCTGCTCAACGCGCAGGTGACGCGCAACAACCAGCTGCCGATCGTCATCCAGCAGCGTGCGAATCGCAGCGTGGCGTACCTGCACCTCAAGCAGCTGCTGCAACTCCCGCTCGACGATTCGCTCGACCTCACCACCGCGCTCGACGACACGTCGTTCACCGAAGGAACGCGCCTCGCGTCGCTGGTCACGGCCACGCCCGACACCGCGACGTTGCAGCGCGCGCCGGTGCGCGAAGCGTACGAGGCCATGCAGGCGCAGCAGAGTCAGCTCACCGTCACGCGCGCACAGCGCATCCCATCGCTCACTCTCTCGACCGACTACAGTCGCGTGGCGTATCCGCGGAACGGACTCCCCGGATGGAGCAACTTCCTCACGAACTGGACGGTCACCGCCGCGGTGCAGGTTCCGATCTTTCTCGGCGGGAGCATTCGCGGCAACAAGGTGATCGCCGAGGCGAACCTGGAGCAGGCGCGCGCGACGTATCGGCAGACGCAGCAGCTCGCCGCGCTCGACACGCGCAACGCGGTGGCGCTCCTCGCCGCCGCCGAAGCGTCATGGCAGGCGAGCAGCGGCACCGTGGACCAGGCGACGAAGGCGTATACGATCGCCGAGGTACGCTACCGCGAAGGGATCTCGACGCAGACCGAGCTCGGCAGCTCGCGGCTCCTGCTGCAGCAGGCGCGTGCGAACCGTGCACAGGCGGCGCGCGACCTGCAGGTCGCGCGGTTGCGTGTCGCGCTCATCCACGATCTCCCGCTCGGCTCGACCACCGGCCAGCCGGCGACGACAACCACGCCCAATGCGGCGACGATGCTCCAGCAGATGGGGCCGACGCTCACCACGCCGAGCACACCGCAGCAACCGACGACGACCGTGCCGGGGACGTCGGTGGCGGCGAGTCGGACGGGAGGCGTGCCGTGAGTCAGCGTGGTCGGGTGGGGCGGATGCACAGAGGGACGAGCGCCATCGCGCTGACGCTCGCGCTCGCGATCGGATGCGGGCGCGGCTCGCCGGCCACGCCGCCGCCGTCGCAGACGACGTCGGTGACGGTGGGACGCGAGAACATCGCCGTCGTCGATTCCGGCGTGATCCGGAGCGGGCCCATGATCTCCGGCTCGCTCGAGCCGGAGGTGCAGGCCAACGTGCGCGCGGAGATTGCAGGACAGGTGCTGCAGACGTATGCCGAACAGGGAGACTCCGTGCGGAAGGGGCAACTTCTCGCGCGCATCGATGACACCGCGCTGCGTCAGGCCGCGCTCTCGGCGGAATCGGCCGTACGCTCGGCACAGACGACGCTGGACAACGCGCAGCGCGACCTCGCGCGCAATCAGCGACTGTATCAAGCGGGCGCGATCGCCGAGCGTGATCTGCAGTCATCGCAGCAAGCGGTGACGTCCGCACAGGCGGCGGTGGCGAACGCGAAGTCGAATCTCGCGCTCGCGCAGCAGCAACTCAGCAAGGCGACGGTGCAGGCACCGTTCACCGGAATCGTGAGTCAGCGTTCGGTGAATGCGGGCGATGCGGTGCAGCCCGGCGGCGCGCTGTTCACGATCGTCGATCCGTCGAGCATGCGCCTCGAGGCCGCGGTGCCGGCCGCGCAGCTCAGCGCGATCCGCATGGGCCAACCGGTGCGCTTCACGGTCACCGGCTATCCCGATCGCACGTTCACGGGGCGCATCAGTCGCATCAGCCCGGCCGCGAATCCGGCAACGCGACAGGTGGAGATCTACGCCACGATTCCCAACACGGGGCACACGCTCGTGGCCGGACTGTACGCGCAAGGGACGGTGGCCTCCGAGTCGCAAACGGGACTCATCGCGCCGGCCACGGCGATCGACCAGAGCGGGCTCACGCCGACGGTCATGCGCATCCGGCAGGGGAAGGCACAGGAGGTCCAGGTGCAGCTCGGGCTGCGTGATCCGCAGACGAACGAGATCGTGCTCAAGTCCGGTGTGTCGGCGGGCGACACGCTGCTCCTCGGCTCCGCCGCCGGCATCACGCCGGGGACCGTGGTGCACGTCGTGGCCACGCCGAACGAGGCGACGGCGCAAAAGTGAGAACGACAGTCGTCAGTCGTCGGTCGTCAGTCGTCCGTGA
>DASSNR010000076.1:0-2682 GCA_035687925.1 Gemmatimonadaceae bacterium
CGACCTACTGCAGGGCTGCCTCGAATCGATCGCCAATAGCACGGCCTGGCCAGCACACCTGATCGTCGTGCATCAAGGATCGAGCCCGCGAGTTGCCGCCTGGGTGGATCGTCTCGCGATGACCGGACTGCACGCGGAGTGTGTCGCGTCGGATGGTGACGGAGCGGCAGCGGCCCGCAACCGCGGCTTCGAGCTCGCGCGAACCCGCTTCGTGGCGGCCACCGATGATGATTGTCTCGTGTACCCGGACTGGCTCGAGCGCCTCACCACGCGACTCCACGCGCGTCCGACCGCCATGATCACCGGCCGGGTCGATGACGTTGGCGGCGATCACGGCGCGACGGGCGCACCGTCGCTCATCCTGTCGGATGAGCCGATGGAGTACGTCCGTCCGCGCCTCGATCGCGATCCGCTCTTCTCGAACAACATGGGGTTCGCGTTGGAAGTCGTCGAGCGGATCGGGCCCATGGACGAGCATCCGACCGTCCGTTACGCCGAGGACGCGGAGTGGTCGTACCGCGCGCTTCGCGCATGCGTACCGATCGTCTACGCGCCCGATGTCCGTACGAGTCACCTCGCATGGCGTGATCGCGCACAGATGCACGAGACCTATCGTCGCTATGCTCGCAGTCAGGGAGGGTTCTATGGCCACTATCTGCACCGTGGCGACCTCTTCATTGCCCGACGCATTGCGTTCGAGCTGCTGCGCGCGCCGTGGCTCGTGCTGCGCGGGCTCGCGACCAGGAACCCGGATCTCGCGGAGATGGGGCAGGCGTACCTTGCCCAGCTCGTGCCCGGGATGATCCATGGCTGGCGGCGCGCTCCGACATGACTGTGCCGCTCGCACGCCAAGCGGGCACCGCCTTGCTCTGGAAGGGAGCCCAGCTCGTCGGGAGTCGGGCCATCTCGCTCGCACGCTACCTCGTGCTGGCGCACCTGCTGGTGCCGGACGACTTCGGGCTGTTCGCGATCGCACTCGTCCCCCTCGAGGTTCTCTCGAGCGTGACCGACGTCGGCATGGTCCCCGCCCTCGTACAGCGCAACGAGTCCGATGACCGGTTGTACGACGTGGCGTGGACGGTCGGCGTCGCACGTGCCGCTGCCATCTCCGCATCCATTTTGATTGCCGCGCCGCTTCTGGCCGGACTCTTCGCGGAACCGCGGGCGACCGACGTGCTGCGGGGGCTGGCACTCCGACCGCTGATCGGCGCCAGTGCGAGCATCAAGGTGGCTGACCTCGAGCGACGACTCGAGTTTCGCCCACTGACGCTGATCGAGGTGCCGGCGACGTTCGCCGGTGCCGTCACCTCGATCCTGCTGGCGCCCGCGTTCGGCGTCGCCGCGCTTGTCGCCGGCGCTCTATTCGGCTCGGCCACACGCGTCGCGGTTTCATATGGCATCGCTCCACACCGCCCACGACTGGTCTTCGACATCGCATCAGCTCGGTCGCTCTTTCGCTTTGGACGATGGGTCTTTCTCACCGGGCTCGTCGCCGTGGGGGGCGACGCCGTGCTTCGCGCCGTGATCTCCCGGCGGCTCGGCGCGGACGCGCTCGGTCTGTTCTTTCTCGCATCGAACCTCGCGGCACTTCCCAACGATGTCGTGAGCGAGCTCGTGGTGGCGGTCGCGTTCCCGGTGCACGCACGCATCCGGGCCGACCTCCGCCGAGTCGAACGAACCTTCCGGGCGACACTCACCGCGATGGCGGCAGTGCTCTGTCCCGTCTATGCGCTCGTCATTGCACTCTCGCCATCGCTGGTCCAGTATCTCCTTGGTCCGCGCTGGGCCGCCGCCGCGCCGATCCTGCCGCTTCTCGCTTTCGCCGGAATTCTCGGTATCTCGTACGACGCGACAGCTCCCATGCTCGAAGGACGCGGCGAACCACACAAAGTGACCGTGCTACACGCCGTCAACTCGATCACCGTCGCGCTCTTTGCCTGGGAGCTCGCCGGGCGCTACGGCCTCGTCGGCGCCGCGCTCGCGTGGGTGCTCGCGCAGAGTGTCATGCTGATGGTCTGCGCACTCTTCAGCGTGCGGATTCTGGGCAGCTCCGTGGCGAGCGTCGCGAGGCCTGTGGGCGCGATCATCGCGGCCTCCAGCGCCGGCGGCGCGCTGGCGCTGGCGCTGCGCGGCATGCTGCCCGGCCTCTTCGGGCTCGGCGTCACCGCGGTCGTCGCGTGCGGCACGACGGCGGTCATCCTCCTCGTGCTGGAGACGCAACTCGATCTCGGACTTGGACGGGACATGGAGCGGGTGTTCCCCCGACTCGCGCGCCGCTGGCGAAGCGCGCCGCGCACCGGATAACAGCCGCCGCAGGCGAGTGCGTATGCGGGCCGTCCGCCGCAGGCGGGCGATGAGATCGAATCGATACCCCCCGATCGCCACCTTCACGAGCAGCCTCAGACCGACGTCCCCTCGCAGGAGTTCGACACGAGGCAAACGGAACGCATCCGTGGTAGGGCGAACGCAGCCGGGGTCGGTCGTGAACGCGGCGCGCGCGCCCGCCGCCTCCGCCGCCCGCCGCACTCGCGCATCGTGCTCACCATATGGGTACGCGAAGAAACGAACCGGGCCGACCCCCATCTCCCGTAGACGCTCCAGCGACCCGCGTATCTCCGCCGACAACTGCTCGTCGCTGAGTTCCCTGAGATTGCGATGGGTGTGCGAGTGCGCACCGATCTC
>DASSNR010000078.1:0-3591 GCA_035687925.1 Gemmatimonadaceae bacterium
CGCGCAACAGGTGAGTCGTGAGCACGTGTGCCTCCAGCGGAAGGCGTGTGATGCCCGAGGGGCATCCCGTTCCAGTATACCGAGCCACCGACGGTTGCGCGAGCGATCCGGGGCGGGAACGACACGAAGTCATCCCGCAAAATCGTCGCCTCCACGTCGCGCACCCCCGCTGCCAGCGAATTCGCCGGGCTACTGCCCGCGGCCCACGGTGCTGGGCTGGGTGGCTCCGCCCTGCTCGAAGATCACGTCCACGGGGATGCCCTGCGTCTTCAAGCGATCGAGGTCCCGCCGCAAGGCGGGGTCGATGGTGCCGTACTCCGTGTAGAACGCCCCCACGCCGGCATAATCGCCGTCGCCCTGGAGGCGGAGGATCTTCTCCGACAGCGCGTTCATCCCCGCGCGCATCTTATCGAGGTTCACGCGATACTTGCCCGTCGCGCTGTCGCGCGCGAACGCGCCCTGCTGCTGGAGGAAGTTGAACGTCGCGATGTTCGCGCGCCCGTGCGCATCCGCGGCGCCGAAGCGCACGGAGCGGAAGAGGCTCGCGAGGAAGGTGATGTCGTTGTTCCGCGCGTCCTCGGCGCCGAGCTCACCCTTTGCGCTCAGCGCGTGCACCATGTACAGACCGAGGATGTCCGCCTTCTCCTCCTCGAGCGCGCTCGCGCGCTCCTTGAGCGCGTCGCGCACCGTGCCCTTGCCGTTGATCGTGTTCTTGATGCCGAGTCCGTGCGCAACCTCGTGGAACATGGTGTTCTCGAAGAACGCGTCGAAGGTGACATGGCGCAGCTGATCGTTGTCGAGCAGGACGCCGGCGATGGGGACGAGAATCTTGTCGAACTTGGCACGCATCACGTTCTTGAGCTGCAGGCGACGCGTGCCCTTCTCGAGCTGGACGGTTTCGTCGTTCGGCAGGTTGATGGCGATCGTCTTCGCGCCCGCGTTCGCCTGACCGGCGTAATACACCGCGTCGTAGGCGTTGAGGTCGGAATCGGTCCCCGGCTTCTCCTTCTTGTACGCATCCGGCACCGGCAGCCCGCGCTGCAGCGACGGAAGCATCGTTGCGTACTTCGCGAGGCGTGCGCTCCACGTCTTGTCCTTGATGAGGACGTACGCTTCGTGCGCCGCCTTCGCGCCGAAGAGCTGGTCCTCGTACGTCTCGATCGGACCGATGACGACATCGATCGTGTTGTGCTTCATGTCCATCCAGGCGAGATCGCTCGGCCGGTAGTCATCGGTGAGCAGCGCCTGTGCGCGCGCCGTGAGATAGCGCGCGAGGCCGGGGTCCTCGGCGAGCGTGGCCGCGTCGCGCAGCTTGGATGCGGCGATCGTGTTCTCGGCGGCGAACGCCTTGGAGTACGGGACGGCGATGAGATGGCCGGCATCGTCGCGGCGCACGAGCGTGTAGAGGCTGCGGAGCGAATCACCGTGTGCCTTCGACGTCGCGGCGGCCGAGTCGAACTCGGCCTTGGTCATGTCGTGCGGGTAGAGATTCGCGCCGGCGGGGCGTGGGCCCACACCGGGGACGAACGGCGCGAAGTCGTCGAGGCGATCCCACGGACCGTAGTTGATCCCGGCCAGGCGGCGCGTGTCGGCATCGGTGATCGACTCGAGGAGCGAGTCGCGATTGCCGTACGCCTCGCTCCAGTAGATGGGATCCATGGCGCGCGCGGCGTCGATGAGGAGCGGGAGCATGCGCCGCTGCTTCGCGGTGAGCGCGGACGTGTCGGCGACGAGGCGGACGGTCGTGTACTTCGCGAGACGCTGCTGCACGGTCGGTGTGTGCGCGGCGGCGGTGGTCGTATCGCTGGGATCCATCGGCTTCTCCCGGTGGCACGCGGCGGTCGCGGTGAGGGCGAGGAGCGCGGTGCAGGGAATCACGAGGCGCATTCAGGTCTCCGTCGGCGAGGTGGCGCTCAGCGTGTGCGTCACACCGTAGCGAGTATGTCGAGGATACTGCCTGCACGAGCGGGCCGTGGCAAGTGACGGCGGCGGATGCCCGCTCCGTCGTCATCAGGCACGGCACGCGGGACGGTATGTTGCGTGGTGGCGCTCATGGCGCACCATCCTCCAGCTCTCGCGTCATTTCGAGCATCGTCGGGCGGAAGCCGGCCTTCGCGAAGAGGCGTTGCGCCGGCTCGTTCTTCACCGCCGTCGAGAGCACGACCTGGTGCGCACCGCGAGCAGCGAGCGCCGAGAGGGTGGCGTCGATAAGGAGTCGACCGACGCCGTGCTCGCGATGGGCGGGATCGACGACGATGTCGTACACTACGCCGGCCGGCCCGCGCAGCGACATGTAGTCCGGTCCTTCGACACCGGCGTATGTGTAACCGACGACGTCACCCTCACGCTCGGCGACCAGCACGACGATCTTCGGCTCGTCGAGCCGCGTCCCGAGGAACGAGGCATATGCCCGCTCGGTGTGCGGTGTCGCGGGGATGAAGCGCCGCGCATCGAAGTCGTGATGCGTCCGAACGAGGAGGGCGCCGAGCCGGCCGATGGCCCGGAGGTCCGCCTGTGTTGCGGGACGGATCGTCGCGATGGGAATGTTGGATGGCTCTGCTCGCACGGATCGCTGGTGGCTCGGAGTGGATGGGGATGCGCTCGGCGCGCTCCGTATGATACTGAAGAATATCCGGGAGGGATTCCCATGGCCGAGCTCGCGCACGCAGCACTGGGTGGCTGGGAGAGCTTCTACGTCATCGTCGGCTCATCCGGCGCCGCGCTCATCGGACTGCAGTTCGTGGTCATCACGCTCGTCGCCGAGCGGCGCTCGGCCAGCGAATCCGAATCGATCGGTGCCTTCGGGACGCCGACCGTAGTGCACCTCGGCGGCGCGCTGCTCATTTCGGCGATCATGAGTGCGCCGTGGCCATCGCTCCTCGCGGTGGCACTGGCACTCGCCGCGTGCGGCGTGGCCGGTGTGCTGTATGAGGCGACCGTGGTCGATCGCGCCCGCCGCCAGACCTCGTATCGACCCGACCGTGAAGACTGGGCGTGGTACATCATCCTGCCGACCTGTGCCTTCGTCGTGCTCGCGCTCGCCGCGCTGTTCCTGCCCACGAAGACCGGCGGTGCGCTCTTCGTGATCGCTGGCGTGGCGCTCGGTCTGCTGCTCATTGCCATCCACAACGCGTGGGACACCGTCACGTACATCGCGGTCTCAAACCCGACCGGTGATCGGACGAATGGCGAGTAGCACCGAAGCGGTGAGGGCAGCGGTGACGTGCACGATATCGCCGTGCTCCACGAGGACAGGCACCCAATGTGACGCGGGAGGGTCGACATGCGTATCGGGATCCTTGGCTCGGGGCTGATGGGCTCCAAGCTGGGCACGCTGTTCGCGCGCGCCGGGCACGAGGTGGTTTTCAGCTACTCGCACAGCCGGCGGAAGCTCGAGACGCTGGCCAGCGACGCGGGACCCAACGCGCGCGCCGGCACGCCGCGTGAGGCCGCGCACGACGCGGATGCCCTTCTGCTCGCCGTGCACTGGTCCCGCATCGATGACGTGTTGCACCAGGCGGGCGACATGTCGGGCACGGTCATCGTCAGCTGCTCGCTTCCGATGAATGCGGATGACACGGAGCTCGTCGT
>DASSNR010000080.1:0-5274 GCA_035687925.1 Gemmatimonadaceae bacterium
CGCTCCGCGCCCTCGCGCTCCCCGCCCTCGACACGCTCGCACGCGATGTCGATGCGCACGTTCGGATCGAAGCGGTGCGGTCGCTCGGCAGCTACGGTCCCGATGCACGCGCCGCCGTCGTCGCGGCCACCCACGACTCCGATGCCAACGTGCGCGTGACCGCCGCGCAGACGCTCGGCCGCGTGCTCGATGCGACCCGTCGCGCGTGGATGGATGCGTGGAATGCCGACACGGGCTTCATGTATCGCAAGAGCGTTCTCGAGTCGGCGTTGAGCCACGACGTCGTGCTTCCCGCGGCCGACGAGGACAACCCCGATGGCTGGCGTCACCTGGGTGACTGGCGCTACCGCGCGGCGGTCGCCGAGGCCGCAACGCACGCGACGTCCGTCGACCGCATCCGTGAGATCGCACTCCCGCTCGCTCGCGATCCCGATCCGCGCGTGCGCGTTGCTGCGTACTCCGTATTCGCGCCACACGTCGATTCGGCCGCGATGCTGCGCCATCAGTGGCGACGCGATCTCATGATCTGGGCGCTCGGCGACTGGGATTACGAGGTGCGCGCCATCGCTGTCGGCTCGCTGGACGGCCACGCGTCGGCCTCCGAGGTCCCTGCCGTCCTGCGCAGCTATCGACTGGCGCTGCAGCACGACACGGTAAACGATGCCGAGGTCGCGGCCATTCGATACATCGCGGATGCATGGCGGCGCGACAGTCTGTCGTTCGGCGATTCCCTCCGCCGTGCCATCGCCGCGCTTCCGGTCCCTGCCGATCCGATGGTGCGCGCAGCGGGGAGGCACACGTCGCTGTTCAGCGGCTGGCCCGCCGCGACCACGCCCGAGCGCCCACTCGACTGGTATGAGCAGCGCGTTCGCTCGCTCATCGTGCCCGCGCTTGCCGGGCATCTGCCGCACGTCGACATCGTCACTGAACGCGGGATCATTGCGCTCGAGCTCGACGCGCTCGATGCGCCGCTCACGGTCGACAACTTCCTGTCGCTGGCCCGCTCCGGCTATTACCAGAACGTCCGCTTTCATCGCGTCGTCCCGGATTTCGTCGTCCAGGACGGCGATCGTCGCGGTGACGGAAGCGGCGGACCGGCGTATACCATTCGCGATGAGCTCAATCGTCGGCGGTACGATCGAGGCGCGGTGGGCATGGCGCTGGCGGGCCCCGACACCGGCGGAAGTCAGTACTTCATCACACTCTCACCGCAGCCGCATCTGGACGGTGGCTACACCGTGTTCGGCCACGTCACGTCGGGGTACGATGCGCTCGATGCCATTGTGCAGGGGGACCGCATTGCGGCCATCCGCGTACAGTAGATGCGCGCAACGGATGCGTCGCGTGCACAGACGTCGCGTCACGTGCGACTGATCATCATCACCGCGCTCGCCGCGCTGCTGAGCGCCTCTGCGGCATGTGCGCCGAGGGCACCCGCGCTCGAGGGGACCGTCGCGCCGAAGCGGCTTCCGCCCACGGGACTTCCACCCGTCCATCAGAAGGTCATCTTTCAGTGGACGTACAGCGACCGCGACTTTCGCGCGAAGGGTGAAGGCGCCGCCCGCATCGCACCACCGGACAGTGTACGCATTGATCTCTTCGTGGGTGGCGGACTGGGCGGCGCATCGGCGGTGTTGATCGGTGACGACGTCCGGATCTCCGGTGATGAGCAGGTGCGAAGCTACTTGCCCCCCGTGCCGCTCATGTGGGCATCGCTCGGGCGCGTTGCTGTACCGCCCGCGCAGGATACGTCGGCTCGCGTCACGGGTGACACGTTGCGTGTCGACATCGGGCACGACCCTCGGTGGCGTGTCATGTTCGTCGGCGACTCGTTGCGCAGGCTCGATCTGATCGACGGCGACCGCATTCGGCAGTGGATGATGCGACAAGGACAGCGCGTGCAATATCAGCAGATTCAGACTCGGCGCATGCTCGATTTCACCATCACCCGCGTGGACACGGTCCCGGCCTTCGATGCGGCGATCTGGCAGTAGCGTGCGCACGGCCGTCGTGGCCGTGATCGTTGCGCTGAGCGCGGCGTGCTTCCCGTACGGCTTTGCAGGCGGCGGTCTCCCGTCGAACATCAAGACGGTGGCCGTGCTCCCCTTCGACAACGAGACGACCGCGAGCACGCTGCAGCAGGAGATTCTCACGCGCCTCACGAGCGACGTGCAGGGTCGCCTGGGCTTGCGCGCCGCATCGGAAGGGCGCGCGGATGCCGTGGTGCGTGGGAAGATCACGCGCTATGAGGCCGACATTCCCGTTGCCTACAGTGCGAATCCGAACCAGGTGAACACGTCGGCGCGGCGCAAGCTGCAGATCACGGTCGACGTTGAGATCGTCGATCAGACGACGGGGCGCACACTCTGGTCGCAGAAGGGATTGACTGTCGAGGGCGAGTACGCGGAGCGCGCGGAAGAGGACGGGCGCCAGCTCGCGGTGCAGAAGTTGGTCGACGATGTGATCGCCGGAGCGCAATCGCAGTGGTGACGGTGTGCGCCGCGCAATCGACTGGACGTCTCAGCGCCGCGACGCCGGAGCGGATCGCGTGAGCATCCGCGCACCGCTGGACAAGGTGATGACGTGGAGCGACGCCGAGCGGTGGCGCGAAGCGCGACACGGGCGCGTGGTCTTCACCAACGGCGTCTTCGACCTGCTGCATCCAGGGCACGTCGACGTGCTCACCGCCGCGCGTGCACTCGGCGACGCGTTGGTCGTCGGCGTCAACAGCGACCCGTCCGTGCACCGACTCAAAGGCCCGGAGCGCCCGATCCGCAGCGAGCACGACCGCGCCTACGTGCTCGCCGCGCTTGAGGCGGTGGATGCCGTGGTCATCTTCGGGCAGGATACCCCGCTCGAACTCATCCGGCTCCTGCGTCCCGACGTGCTGGTGAAGGGCGGGGACTATCGACCTGAGACGGTCGTCGGTCGTGATGACGTCGAACGGTGGGGCGGTCGTGTGGTGATCGTCCCGCTCACGCCCGGACACTCGACTACATCCATCGTGGAGAAGCTTCGTGCCGGCTCCTGAACCGCCCGTGCGCGTCGGTCGCGCGGCTGATGCGCTTCGTCAGCTCACGCTCGAGCGCGGTGCCTCGCCCTACGCCGAAGGCTCGTGCGTGATCACGACCGGCGCGACGCGCGTGCTGTGTACCGCATCGGTGGAGGAAGGCGTGCCGGCATGGCGGCGGGGGAGTGGCGAGGGATGGCTCACCGCCGAGTATGCGATGTTGCCGCGCGCCACGCACACGCGGACCGCACGCGAGCGAGGTCAGCTCGGGGGGCGCACGCAGGAGATCCAGCGGCTCATCGGTCGCAGCCTGCGCGCCATGTTCGACGATTTCGGTTTCGGTGAATTCACGATTCGCGTCGACTGCGACGTGCTCCAGGCTGACGGCGGAACGCGCACGGCGTCGATCACGGGTGCGTGCGTCGCTGTCGTAGATGCGTTCGACTGGCTCGTGCGCCGGGGGATGATCGCCGCGTCACCCGTTCGGCGCCGGGTGGCGGCCGTGAGCGTGGGCATCATCGGTGGCGAGCCTCGGCTCGACCTCGACTATGCCGAGGACGTGCGGGCAGCGGTCGACATGAACGTCGTCATGACCAGTGAGGGACGGTTCGTCGAGGTGCAGGGGACGGGCGAGCACGGCACGTTCGATCGCCACGCACTCGATGCGCTGCTCGATCTCGCTGGCGATGGCATCCGCACGTTGCTCGAGCGGCAGGAGCAGGTGCTCCGCGGATGACCTTGCGCCGGGTTCTGATTGCCACGAGAAATCCGGGGAAGCTGGTCGAGCTCCGTCCGATGCTCATGCCGCTCGGGCTCGAGGCGATCGATCTTGGTGAGGCGGGGTTGGAGGAGCGCCCTGAGGAAGAGGCCATCGAGTGCTTCGCAACATTCGAGGAGAATGCGTTGGCGAAGGCGCGCTACTTCCGGGAGCGGAGTGGTGGTCTCCCCGTGCTTGCGGAGGACTCCGGTCTCGAGGTGAGGGCGCTCGGCGGACGTCCGGGCGTGCGAACGAAGCGCTGGAGCGGTCGCACGGATCTGCACGGTCAGGATCTCGACGACGCGAACAATGCGGCTCTCCTCGCCTCGCTCGAAGGAGTTGCGGATCGCGACGCGCGTTACGTCTGTGTTGCCGCGCTGATCGACGGTGAGCAAACGCGCACGGCACGTGGGGAGACGACAGGTCGCATCCTGCTGGCGCCTCGCGGGCGCGGCGGCTTCGGCTACGATCCGTTGTTCGAATCCACGGAACTCGGTGTGACGTTCGCCGAGGCAGGGCTCGAGGAGAAGGCTCGTGTGAGTCATCGAGGGCGAGCCATGCGCACACTATTGGCGCAGCTCGGTGCTCCCCGTTGACCGGTGTGTCATGGTCCCTTACATTTGGTGGTCTTGCGGGGCGTAGCGTAGCCTGGTATCGCGCCTGCTTTGGGAGCAGGAGGTCACCGGTTCAAATCCGGTCGCCCCGACCTGGCAGGTCGCCCCGCAGCCGGGGATGTGAATCGGCGGCCGCTGGCCTGCACGTGTGAAGCGCCAGTAGCTCAGTTGGATAGAGCAACAGCCTTCTAAGCTGTGGGTCGGAGGTTCGAGTCCTCCCTGGCGCGTTCGGTGAAATTGCGCCCTTAGCTCAACTGGCAGAGCAAATGACTCTTAATCATTAGGTTGTAGGTTCGATTCCTACAGGGCGCACTTTTGGAAGTCGAGCGAGAGGCTCCGGATGACCGGAGCCTCTCGTGTGACGGGGTCGGAGGACTGGGGTGAGGTGTGGTGGTTGCCTCGTGCGGGCTCTTGATCTCCGTAAGGCGATTGCTATATTGGGTGGCTGTCGGAGATTGTGCGGCAGTTATCGGATCTGGTGGCGACACGGGCCTTCGGGCCCGTTCTTGTCTGGTGTCGTAGCGGGGTTTCCCGCTAGACGGGTTGACAGGGAACGCGAAATCAGCTACGTTTCAAGGCTGTCGCAAAAGCGACTCCAAGCTATTTGAAAATTGATGTGAGAGACAGATTGTGCGAGGCGGACTCGCTGATCCTCGGGCTCGTTCGGGGCCATGAGGGGAGAGTTCAGACCTGAACAATTTTGTGATTCGGACACGCTGTCACGCGAGACAGCGTGGCAGCGATTCGAAGAGCCATCAAGCTTTTTCTATTGGAGAGTTTGATCCTGGCTCAGGACGAACGCTGGCGGCGTGCTTAACACATGCAAGTCGAGGGGGCGTGGGGCTTCGGCCTCACGTCACCGGCGAACGGGTGCGGAACACGTGAGCGACCTG
>DASSNR010000097.1:0-10908 GCA_035687925.1 Gemmatimonadaceae bacterium
GTTCGCCGTGATGAGCTTCGCGATCTTGGTGGGCTCGCTCGTCTTCGGACCGATCGTCGATGCGCGCGGCTACAAGGGGATGCTCCTGCTCGCGGCAGCGCTCATCGCGCTCGGGCTGTGGGGGATCGCGGCGGCGCCAACTATGGGATGGCTGCGCGCCGCGATCGCGCTCGTGGGGCTGGGCGGCGGGATCATCAACGGCGGGACGAACGCACTCGTCGCCGATGTGAGCGCGGGCGAGCGCAGCGCGGGACTCAGTCTCCTCGGCGTCTTCTTCGGCGTGGGCGCGATGGGCGTGCCGTTCGCGCTCGCGCTCCTGCTCGGCCGCTTCTCGTACACGGCGCTCATCGCGGGCGTGGGCGCGCTCGTGCTCGTGCCGCTCATCGTCACGGCGGTCGCGCACTTTCCGGCGCCCAAGCAGGCGCAGGGATTTCCGCTCGTCGATGCGGGGCGGCTCATCCGCGATCCCATGCTGCTCCTCATGGGGCTCATGCTCTTTCTCGAGAGCGGGATGGAAATTTCCGTGGGCGGATGGACCGCCACGTACTTTCACGAAGTGCTGGGGCTCGCCGATCAGCGCGCGCTCGTCTTCCTCTCGCTCTACTGGCTCGGGATGATGCTCACGCGCCTCGCACTCGGCTGGCTGCTGCTCCGTGCATCGGCGGTGCGCGTGCTGCTCGGATGTCTCGCGGTCGCGTTCGTCGGCGCGCTGCTGTTGCTCGGGACGCAGAGCGTGGCCGCGGCGGGCGCGGGCGTCTTCCTGATCGGATGCGGCTTCGCCGCGACGTTCCCGGTGGTGCTCGGACTCGTGGGCGATCGCTACACGCAGCTTTCGGGGACGGCGTTCAGCGTCGTCATCGTGATGGCGCTCGTGGGCGGGATGCTCATGCCATACGCGACCGGCGCGCTCGGCGCGGTGTACGGGCTGCGCGGCTCGCTGCTCATCATTCCGGCGGCGCTCGTCCTGCTCACGATGCTGCTCGTCGTCGTCACTCGCAGGCTCGCCCTGCAACCTCGGCCGGCGTGACCATCCGGCCCAACCACAACCACAACAATCTGCTGATGCTTGCACAACAGTGGCTCGCGAACACGCGAGCCGTGATGAATGACATCGAGGCCACGCAGCTGCCCAACATTCGCCGCGCGGCCGAGCTGATGGCCGATTCGATCGCGGCCGAGCGATGGGTGCACACGTTCGGGTGCGGGCACGCGACGATCCCGGTGGAGGAAATGTATCCGCGCATCGGCGGCTTCGTCGGCTTTCATCCGATGGTGGAGCTGCCGCTCACCTTCTTCACGCGCATCACGGGGGAGATGGGGATCCATCAATTCCTCTTCCTCGATCGCGCGGAGGGGTACGGGCGCGCGATCATGAAGGCGTACGACTTCGACCCGCGCGACACGATGTGGATCTTCTCGCACACGGGGATCAACAACGTGAACATCGACGTCGCGTTGCGCGCGAAGGAGCTCGGGATGCGCGTGATCGCGACGGGCTCGGCGGAGCAGGCGAAGGGGAGCACGCCGCGGCATCCCTCGGGGAAGAAGCTGTTCGACCTTGCCGACGTGGTGATCGACACGCGCGTGCCGGCGGGGGATTCGTCGGTCCCGCTGCAGGGGCATCAGGACAAGGTCGGGCCCGTGTCGACGATGGCGTTCGTGACGGTGGTGTGGATGACGATCACGACGGTGGCGGAGATTCTCGCATCACGCGGGGTGACGCTCTACATCCATCCGTCGCACAATGTGCCCGGGGACACGACGGCGCATGATCGACTGGATGCCGCGCTCACGGAGTACAAGCGGCGCGTGGCAGGGGTGTAATCGACCGCGGCGCGAATCACGCTGAGCAATCCCGGCGAGCAGCCCCGGTACGCGAAGGCCGGCGCGTGGCAAGTGATCCGCCACGCGCCGGCCTCGGTACATCAGGGGCTTCGTGTCTACGGACGCGGCACCGGCAGCCCGCTCGGCACGCTTGCCGGAATCAGCCCCGACAAGTTGCGCGCCGCGTCGTCCGTGAGCGCGCTCATGTAGGCCATGAGCTTGTCCACGATCTCCGGGGTGAGCACCACGCCGTTGAGCAGCGTGTCGCGCTGCGCCAGGACGTCCGATTTATTGTCGAGCACCGTATTCTGCAGCGCGGGCTCGAGCTGCGTCGGATCGTAGTTGAGCAGCGCCTGGTCCGACTGGCTGTAGTGCTCGATGAACCCGCGCAGGGTGGCGTACGCGCCGTCGTGGCCGTAGGGCGCGGTGAGCTCGACGTTGCGAAGCGGCGTCGTGCGGAAAAGATACTGATCGGCGGAGTTGCCGGTCGCGTTCATGCGGCCGAAGTCATCGTGCCCCGACGCGCCGTTCGCGTCACCCGGGCCGATCTGTGCGACGGCGACATCGTGGAACTTGTCGTCGGTGAGCGTCGGCCCGTTATGGCATATCGAGCACTTGAGCGTGAGGAAGGTCTGCGCGCCCGCGAGCTGCGCCGGTGTGAGCGCCTTGTTCTGTCCCCTGAGGAAGCGATCCCACGGCGCGTTCGTGAACGTCAGCTTGGAGACGATGAAGCCCGCGATCGCATTCGACGCGTACGCGAAGTTCATGTCCTCGAACTTCGTGCCGGGGTAGGCCTTCTCGAACATCCGCCGGTACTCGGGGATGTTGCCGAGTCTGCGCATGAGACCCGCCCAGATATCGGTGTAGTCATCGGCCGGAAGCGACGCGAGCTCGTTGCCCGATGCGCCGCGCATCTCGGTTGCGGCGGCCGGTGGGAAGAGCGGTTGCGCGGAGAGCGCGCCGAACTCCAACACGCGCGCCATCTCCGGTGTGAGCTGCGCGCCGGCCGGCGTGTGGAAGTGACCCTGCGCGTCGACCTCTACGCGTCCATCCCAGAACGCGTGCTTCAGCGTGCCGAGATCGAAGAGCGGCGGGGCGTTACGCCCCAGGAAGCCCGACGCCGGGGGGATGCGATTGGGCCCGATCCCCGTGCCGCCAACGCCGATGGTGACGCTGCGCGCATCGCCCGTGGAGAACGTCGGGAAGTGGCACGTGGCGCAGGTCATGTCGTGGTTGCCGCTCAGGATCGGGTCGAACATGAGCGCCTGGCCGAGCTGTACGAGCGCCGGCCGCACCGGGTGCGGCTGCTCGAGCGGTCCGATGCCGCGCTGGGCCGCGAGCGCGCGGACCTCCTTCGCCGTCACTACGCCAGAATTCGCAGCGTCGAGTGCGAGGTGGACACCGGGCGCCGCGGGCGTAGGCTCCGTTACGCGGTCGGAACAGTGAACGAGTGATGCGACAAGGATGGCGGATGTTCCGAACGCCATCCACGTTCTCCGACTCCGATGCATACCGACCTCCAGTTCCCGAGCGCGCCCCGCGCGCCGTCAAGGGTGGCGATGCGACGTGATGGAAGGCCGCGCGTGTGCGCGGTCCCTCCAATGAGGAGATCGGAAACGGTCGGGCGAACCCGACACACGAGCTCGACGCCCGGACCGCACCGGCGAGACGTCCGTACCTGCAGCTGAGCAACCCCTCACGGCGCTCCGCTCATGAAGGGGTGCTCATGGTCGCGCGCGGCCTGCCGGTGTATACTGGATGCTCCGTTCGGGAGACCGACGATGGGCGTCATGGATCGCGATCACTGGCGTGTCCTCGAGCCGTTGCTCGACCGCGCGCTGGAGCTATCGGTGGAAGAGCGCGCAGCATGGCTCGATGCGCTGCGCGACGAGTCTCCCGCGCTCGCCGAGGAGCTCACGACGCTCCTCTCCAGCGAGCAGGCCGCCGATCAGCGCGGCTTCCTCAGCGCGCCCCTGGGTGCGAATCCCGAAGGGCTCGAGCTCGGGGCGTACACGCTCGAGCGCGCCCTCGGCCACGGCGGGATGGGGAGCGTGTGGCTCGCGCGCCGCACCGATGGGCGCTTCGAGGGACTCGCCGCCGTCAAGCTCCTCAACCTCGCGCTCCTCGGAGCCTCGGGGCAGGCGCGCTTCCGGCAGGAGGGTTCCGTCCTCGCGCGCCTCACGCACCCCGGCATCGCTCGGCTCATGGACGCGGGCGTCTGCGCGAGTGGCCAGCCGTATCTCGTCCTCGAGTACGTGGACGGCGAGTGCATCGATCGCTATGCCGAGGCGCACCACCTGCCGCTCGACGCGCGCATCCGTCTCGTGCTCGACGTGCTCGCCGCGGTCGGGCATGCGCACGCGAACCTCATCGTGCACCGCGATCTCAAGCCGTCGAACATCCTGGTGACGAAGGATGGCGTGGTGAAGCTGCTCGACTTCGGCATTGCGAAGCTGTTGGGCGACGACGTGGCCGGCGAGCGCAGCAGGCTCACCGCCGAGAGCGCCCAGGTGATGACGCCGGAGTTCGCGGCACCCGAGCAGGTGTCGGGCGGCGTGGTCACGACGGCCACCGATGTCTACGCGTGCGGCGTGCTGCTCTATCTGCTCGCCACCGGCCGCCACCCGACGGCGTACGACAGCCGCACGCCGGCCGATACGATCCGCGCGCTGTACGAGGTGCAGCCGGCGCGCATGCACCTCGGCGACCTGGATACGATCCTCGCCAAAGCGCTGCACAAGGATCCGCGGCAGCGCTATCAGACGGTCGATGCGTTCGCCGACGACCTGCAGCGCTATCTCCGGCACGACCCTGTGCGCGCACGACGCGACTCGCTCGCCTATCGGATGGGGAAGTTCGTGCGGCGCCACCGCGCGGGGGTAGCGGGTGCGACGGGTACGATGCTCGCGCTCCTCGCCGCGACCGCGTTCTCGATTGCACAGATGCGGAATGCACGCCAGGAGCGCGACGCCGCGCTCTACGCCAACAAGCGCGCCGATGCGCAGATCGAATTTCAGTCGCAGCTCATGTCGCAGATCGGGAACCGGCCGATCACGATGCGCGAGATTCTCGATCGCGGGCGTGCGGTGCTCCAGCGCGAGTACGCCGGCGATCCGCGGCTGCTCGCCGCCACGCTCGTGCAGCTCTCGTCACGCTATGCCGATCTCGGCGACAGCAAGATTCGCGGCGAGCTCCTCGCCCGTGCGGAATCGCTCGCCGTCGCGAACCACGACGAGTCGCAGCTCATCGAGGTCCAGTGCGACAAGGTGGACAACCTGCGCACGGAGGGGCGGTATCAGGAGGCCGCGCAGCTCATGGAGCGCGCCACGGCGATGCTCCGCGCCCACCCGGATCCGCGCGCCGAGGTCGGGTGTCTGCAGACAATGACCGATCTGACGAACGAGTCGGGGCTCGGGCACGGTGGATCGGCCACCATCCGCCGCGCCATCGCCATTCGCGACAGCCTCGGCGAGACGAAGGATGCGGACTACATCACGCTCTTCTCCTCGCTCGCCACCGCGCTCGATCGCGAGGGGCAGCATCGCGACGCGCTGAACGTGTACCGCCGTGCGATGGCGATCCTCGACCGCACGGGGCAGGGCGAGACGATGAACCGCGCGATCTTCGAGCACGACTACGCGGTGTCGCTCATCGACCTCGGCGAGACGGCGGAAGCCGAGCAGCGGCTGCGCGATGTGCTGGATCGCATCGCGCGGAGCGACCCGTCCGGCCACCTGCCGACGCAGCCGCTCATCCACTACGCGCACACCGCGTTGTTCGACCGGCACACGGACTCGGCCGCGAAGTACTTCGCGATGCTCGCCCAGCAGGCAACACAGGACCACGACAGCTACTGGGAGGGCCGCGCGCTCTTCGGGCTTGCGCGCGCGCAGTTGCAGCTCGGCCAGCTCGCGTCGTTCGAGCGCACGACGGCCCGCTTCCGCGCCGTGACCGACAGTTTCGGCATCAAGAGCACGGACGACGAGGTGACCGACCCGCGCATCCTCGACGCGCGCCTCGCGCTCTCGCGCGGTGACGCGACGACCGCGCATCGACTCGTGGTTCAGGTGCTCCGGTCGAACGGCTACGTCAAGGGGACGCAGCAGCGGGTCTTCCCCGGCAAGCTCGTCTCGACGCTCATCCTTGCGGCGGAGTGCGCGCTGGCCACGCACGACGCCGCCGACGCGCTCGACTACGCGCGTGCCGCGCGCACGACGTCCACCCTCGACTCGCTCACCGAGACGCGGAGCGCACGCGTCGGTGCGGCCCGGCTCGTCGAAGCGCGCGCGCTGCTCGCGCTCGGCGACTCCGCTGATGCGCGCACCAGTGCCGAGCGTGCACTGGTGGCACTCCGCAACGGCGCCGGTGTCGAGCACCCGCGCACGCGGGAGGCCGAAGCGCTCCTCGCACGGATCACGCGCTAGGCGCGAACCGATCGACGTCGCCCGCGCGTCCGGCGCTCCGGGCCGGCACGTCAGTGCTCGTCGTCGCCTGCCGCGCGGTCGTCCATCAATGAGTGTTGCAGGAGCATTCGCGCCTTGCGCCACTCGCGCTGCACCGTGCGGTCCGAGACGCCACGCAGCTCGGCGATCTCGGTGAACGAGAAGCCGCAGAAGAAGTGCAGGTCCACCAGCTCGGCGAGTGCGGGCTCGAGCGCCGCGAGCTCCTCGATCGCGTCGCCGAGTCGCTCCAGCTCTGCGGCGCGGCGCTCGACATCGCTCGATGGAGTCTGCTCCTCGGTGAGCGTGATCTCGAGCTGCCGGCCCCGCTTCTGCGCGCGACGACGGCGCGCGTAGTCGATCACGAGTCCACGCATCGCGCGCGATGCGTACGCGAGAAAGCGCGGGTGATTCGAGAACGACACATCATCGCGGCCCGCGATGTTGAGGTAGGCCTCGTGCAGCAGCGTGGTCGTGCCGAGCGTGATGGATGTCCCGGCGCGCCGAAGATTGTGTTCGGCGAGCCGGTGCAGCTCGTGATAGAGCAGCGCGAACAGCTGATTGGCCGCATCCTCGTCCGCCTGATCGGCGCGCCGGATGAGTGCCTCGAGCTCGGACCCCACCTGTCCCCCCGTGCATCGATCGCTAGCCATGCCCCTGCGAGAATCGCGCTGCAGGGGCGTGACATAGTATGCGGGCTCTCAGGGGGTGGATCAACCGCGGACGGTGTCCCAGGGGAAGGGTGGCGGGCCGACGTGTCCCAGTTTGTCCGGGTTGAGGACGCGATACACCGCGGCGATGCGCCCGTCCTCGATGGCGAACGAGGTCGTGAACAGCGTCCGGCCGTCCGCGAGCGTGAGCACGGCCGGCTCGCCGTTGATCCACGCCAGGCGATGCGTGATCAACCCGCGCCCCTTGCGCTGGTAGCCCACGGCAACCTGCGCCACGCGCTCCGCGCCCGAGACCACGTTGCGAATCGAAGGCGCCCGGCCGCCGCCGTCGCTCATCAACAGCACATCATCGGTGAAGAGGGCGACGAGCGCGTCCTTGTCCTCCGCGGCAAGCGCCGCCATGAAGCGTTCGACGATCTGCTCGTGTGTCTCGACGGGAGCCGTGACGCGCCGCTTCTCGTTGCGCACCCGCGCGCGCGCGCGGTGCACCACCTGCCGGCACGCGGTCTCGCTCCGCTCGAGTACGTGCGCAATCTCCGCGTAGTCGGCGCCGAACACCTCGCGCAGCAGGAACGCGGCGCGCTCTTCGGGCGCGAGTCGCTCCAGCAGAACGAGGAACGCCATCGAGAGGTCGGACGCGAGCTCCGCCTCGCGATCGGGCGCCGGTGCCATCGCGAGCGGCTCGGGGAGCCAGCTCCCCTCGTACGCCTCGCGTTCCGTCGTCGAGCGGCGCAGTCGGTCGATGGCGAGGCGCGTGACGACGGCCACCAGCCACGCTTCCGCCGAGCGCACCGTCTCGATTGCCGCCTGATGCCAGCGCAGATACGCCTCCTGCACGATGTCCTCGGCGTCCTCCACGGAGCCGAGCATCCGATAGCCAATGCCGAACAGTCTGGCGCGATGCCGCTCGAAGATGGCGGCGCGCTCGTCGTGGGTGTCGATGTCTGCCATACGTAAATGTGTAGACGGCCGGCGTGCGGCGTTGTGACAGGTCATTCCATCGATAGCCCATCGCGCGCTCCCCTGTCACATCTCGCGCACCGCATCCGTCTCTCTGGAGAACGCGAAGTATATGGAGGAATACGTGCGAATCTTCGTGACGGGTGCGACCGGTGTGATCGGACGCCGGGTGGTGCCCATGCTGGTGACCGCCGGACATGCGGTGACGGCGATCGGGCGCAACCCCGAGCGGCGAGCTGTGCTCGAGCGAGCGGGTGCGACGGTCGCGTCGCTCGATCTCTTCGATCCGCAAGCGGTGCATCGCGCCGTGGCTGGACACGATGTCGTGATCAACCTCGCAACGCACATGCCGTCGTCGGCGACGCACATGATGCTCCCCGGCGCCTTCCGCGAGAACGACCGCGTCCGCCGCGAGGGCTCGGCGAATCTCGTGAACGCGGCGCTGGCCGGCGGCGTGACCCGTGTCATCCAGGAATCGTTCGCACCCATCTACGCGGATGGCGGCGTGCGCTGGCTCGACGAGTGCGCCCCGGTGCGGACCGCGCGCTACAATCGCACGGTGCTCGATGCCGAGCGGTCGGCCGAGCGATTCGGGGCGAGCGGCGGCGTCGGCGTGGTGCTTCGCTTCGCGTGGTTCTACGGCGCCGATGGCCGCTTCACGCGTGACATGGTCAAGATGCTGCGCATGGGGATGGCCCCGCTGCCCGGGCGGGCGGATGCGTACGCGTCATCCATCTCGCACGATGACGCCGCACGCGCCGTGGTGGCCGCGCTCGACGTGCCGGGCGGCATCTACAACGTGAGCGACGACGAGCCGCTCACGCGCGGCGACTACTTCGCGGCACTCGCCGAGGCGTTCGGGATGCGCAGGCCGAGGATGATGCCCGCGTGGATGGCCGCCGTGATGGGCTCGCTGGGCGAGCTCCTCGCGCGATCGCAGCGGATCTCGAACCGGAAGTTGCGCGCGTGCGGATGGGCGCCGAGGTATCCGAGCGCGCGCGACGGGTTCAGGGCGATGGCCGAGGCGGCCGGAAACCGGTGACGCCCGGGCCGCACCGGCTGGAACCATTGGCCGCGCTTCATCATTCTGCGACATACGCATTCTATATTCTCGCGTGAGTTGCGTGCCTGCTCTGCGAGGTCGGAGTCCCCCACCCGTCTGTTCACTCACCTGCCAATCGTGCCTCATATGCGTTGCATTCCGCCCGTGCTCGCGGCGGCGCTCGTGGTGTCCGCCTGCGGAAAGAAGACTCCTCCCGCGCCGCCACCGCCCGCGGTGTCCGTCATCACCGTCACGCCGCGCCCGGTCGCCGAGCAGGTAGAGCTGGTCGGCCAGGTGCAGGCCTTTCGCACCGTGCAGGTTCGCGCGCAGGTCTCCGGCGTGATCGTGGCGCGGCCGTTCCGCGAGGGATCGGAGGTACGCGCGGGTGACGTGCTCTATCGCATCGATCAGACGACGTACGACGCCGACTGGCGGAGCGCACGCGCCCGTGCGGCCGAAGCGGAGGCGCAACTCGCGAACGCCGAGACGAACGCGAAGCGGCTCGGTCCGCTCCTCGCCGACAACGCCGTGGCGAAGCAGGAGGTCGACAACGCGGAGACGGCCGTGAAGCAGGCGCAGGCCGCGGTCGACGATGCGCACGCGGCGGTGGACCACGCGAAGAAGCTGCTCGACGAGACGATCGTGCGCGCCGAGATCGCGGGACGCGTGGGGCGCGCCGTGCTCGATGTCGGCACGCGCGTCACCGGTCCGTCCGATGTGCTCACGACCATCGATGTGCTCGATCCCATCTACGTGAGCTTCCGTCCCTCGGCCGAGCAGCAGCTCTCCTGGCGGCGCGATCCCGAATCGCAGCGCGCACTGCAGCCCGGCGGGTCGGTGAAGGTGCAGGCGACGTTCGCCGATGGGACGACCTTCCCCACCATGGGGCGCATTGGCTTCGTCGATCCCGTGGTGGATCCGGCGACCGGGACGCAGGAGTATCGCGCGGAGTTCGCGAATCCGCATCACGTGCTGCTCCCCGGACAGTTCGTGCGCGTGCGGCTGCTCGGTCTCACGCACGACAGCGCGATCGTCGTACCGCAGCGCGCGGTGCTGCAGCAGCTCGGTGTGCAGAGTGTGTACGTCGTCGGCAAGGGCGACACCGTGGCCGCGCGTCCGGTGAAGGCCGCCGGATGGACGGGGAACGATTGGCTCATCCAGAGCGGGCTTCGCGCCGGTGAGCGCGTGGTCGTCGACGGCGTGCAGAAGATCGGACCGGGGATGGTCGTCCGCCCCACCGCGCTCGTCGACACCACCATGCGAGAGCGTGTCGCGGGCGACAGCGCGACGCCCATAGGAGGTGCGCGATGAGTGCTCCTACTACTGAAACCGAGCGGCCGGCGGAAGAGACGGAGCTGCGTCCCGAGGCGACGCGCGACTACCTGTTCGTGCGCCGTCCCGTGCTGGCCATCGTCATCGCGATCACGATCACGCTGCTCGGCGCTTTCGCGCTCACGACGCTGCCAGTCAACCGGTACCCGGACATCACGCCGCCCGCCGTGCAGGTGACGGCGGTGTATCCCGGCGCGAGTGCGGAAGAGGTCGCGAGCTCCGTGGCCGCGCCGATCGAGCAGCAGCTCGACGGGTTGAAGGGACTGCTGTACTACAAGTCGTCGAACTCGAGCGACGGCACAATGAATCTGCAGATCTACTTCGACATCTCGCGCGACCAGGATCTGGCCGCCGTCGATGTGCAGAACGCCATCAACCTCGCCGAGCCGCAGCTCCCCGCGTCCGTTCGACAGAACGGCATCACGATCACGAAGGCGAACACCAACATCCTGTTCTTCGGTGCGCTGCAGTCGAAGGACCCGCGCTACAACGCGGCGTTCCTCACGAACTACGGGGAGCTCTACATCCAGAACGAGCTGAAGCGCCTGCCCGGCGTGGGCGACGCACGTTTCTTCAGCACGCTCGACTTCTCGATGTTGATCAACCTCGATCCCGAGAAGATGGCGCAGCTCGGGATCAC
>DASSNR010000157.1:0-7068 GCA_035687925.1 Gemmatimonadaceae bacterium
CAGACATCCAGCGCTCAAACATACCAACGCGCGACGGCAGATGGAACCGTGCATCGTGGCGAGCGGAAGGGGTGGGATTCGAACCCACGGATGGTTTCCCATCGCTGGTTTTCAAGACCAGTGCATTAAACCGCTCTGCCACCCTTCCTGCGGGAGATTGCATCGCGACCGCTGCCGTGCCGGGCAGGTCTCGCCCTCCAACGTCCGCGAAATCTCGCCCGCCAGCTGCGCGATGGCAACGCTGCACGCGCGATGACGGCGCTGGGCGGCCCGCAGAATGCTTATCGAGATGCGTGTGGGCCACGCGGCCGCAGGCGCGGGCCGCGTGCCCGGATCATGGAGGGCTATCATGCACACTTGGCTTTCCGAGGTATTCAACTCTCCCGACCTCCTCGGCGTGCTCGGCGTCGTTGGGAAGACGGCCGCGGTCTACATCTTCGTCGTCGTCGGGCTGCGGCTGCTCGGCACGCGCGAGCTGGGACAGATGTCCGTCTACGACTTCGTGCTCGTCGTGGTCATCGCCAACGCGGTCCAGAACGCGATGGTCGGCGGCGACACGACGCTCGTCGGGGGACTCGTCTCGGCGCTCACCCTCATGGTGCTCGACGGAATGCTGTCGTGGCTGCTCGATCATTTCCCCAAGCTGCAGCACACGATGATCGGCGAGCCGGTGGTGCTGGTGAGCGATGGGCTGCCGCGCTGGGAGAAGATGAAGAAGGAGGGCGTCACGCGCGAAGAGCTGGTCGCGGGACTGCACGAGCACGGCGTGGCGAGCCTGGACGATGTGCGGCTCGCCGTGCTCGAGGTGGACGGATCGATCAGCGTCGTGCCGAGGCAAGCGCGCGTGCACCGCGCCCGGCGCCGAGTCCGCGGGTTGAGGACGACATGATGCCCAGCCCCGCACCAAGCCCCGCGCTCCTCGCGGCGATCGTCGTCCGCACCACGCTCGTGCTCCTCGTGCTGGTCGTCGGCATCCGCGTGTCGGGGAAGCGCCGCATCGGCGAGCTCAACATGTACGATCTCGTGCTCGTGCTGCTCATCGCCAATGCGGTGCAGAACGCGATGACGAAATCAAACGAGCACCTGGCGGTATCGCTCGTCTGCGCGGGCACGCTGCTGCTCATCGGATGGCTCTTCGCGAAGATGATCGCTCGCTGGCCAGGGCTGGAGCCACGACTGCTCGGGACGCCCACCATCATCGTGCAGGATGGTCAGATGGTGCAACAGCACATGAAGCACGAAGGGGTGACGGAGGAGGAGCTCATGACAGCGGTGCGCGGGATGGGGCTGGATGATCTCTCGAACGTCGAGCTGGCGGTCATGGAGCTCGACGGCTTCATCAGCGTGGTGCCCAAGTCCCACGACGAGGCGGAGTGAGGCGCATGCCGTCACTTGGTCACGAGCTGCTCACCGCATTCTGGCAGACGATCGTGATCTACCTGTTTCTGATCGTCGCGCTGCGACTCGTTGGGCGTGCGATCATGGCCGAGCGCACGCTCCCCGAGTATCTCATCGTCGCGCTCCTTGGGAGCGCGGTGGAGCTCGCGCTCTACGCGGGGAGCTCGCGCCTCGTGACCGGCCTCGCGTCGGCGGCGACGCTGCTCGTGCTGAACCGGATCTTCACCATGCTGGCGACGCGCTCGTCACGGCTGCGCCGAGTGCTCGTCGGCACGCCGATCATCCTCGCGCACGACGGCCAGGTCGTGCCCGGGAATCTCCGTCGCGCCGGCTTCACGCAGCGCGATCTCCTGACTGCCATCCGCGAGCGCGGCTACGCCAGTATCGACGATGTCCGCTTCGCGATCCTCGAAGCGAACGGCACGGTGGGCGTCGTGCCGCGACAGAAGGACGCCGGCTCGTAGCCGCTACGGCGACTTCTTCTTCGCCGCGCCGGAGCGCGTCGGCTTTTTCGCACCCGAGTCCGTTGGCTTCGCTGCGCCCGTGTCCTTCTGCACCGGCATGGTGTTCGTGTCGCCGAGTGGAACGGCCGAGGCTGGAGCAGGCGCTGGCAGCGACGGCGACAGCAGCTGACCGAGTCCGGTAGCGTTCGCGATGCCTGTCACCGAGGCGGCGATGCGCTCCGCTTCCTTCCGCTGACCGGTGCGATCCTCCGCGTCGGCAAGCGTGGCACCCGTGGCGATGTAGAGGTACGGGATGTTGATCGACGCGCGGTCCACCCACCCCTTGCGCCGCGCGATCGACGCGGGCGCCTGGAAGACATTCTCCCAGAGCGAATCGGTGGTCGCGATGTCGAGCCATCCATCGCCAGCGATACGGACCGTGTCCTTGCTCGGCTTGATGGGCTCCGGCATCAGCTTGCGCGCGAGCCCCTGCTGCAGGAGGTAGCCCCCGAAGCCGAGCTGCTCGCCGTATCCGGCCGACGTGCGGCTGAAGTAGACGGGGCGTTCAGGGTACGCGTCGAGGATCATGCGCAGCACGAGGAGACTCGCGCGGTCGAGGACCTGCGGCTGGATCACTGCCTTGATGTCGCCCTTCTCGAAGAGGCGCGGTTGGCGCAGCTCGACATACGGCGGCATGCTGTCCGCTTGCGCCATCGACAGATTGAGCGGCGGACCACTCGGCTTCTTCCACGTCTTCCCGCGGTAGATGGCCGGGCCCTCCGCGGCATCATACGTGTACACGGGGCGACGAATGAGCTGCCGCGTGTACCAGTCGGTGTTGAGCAGCGACGTGTTCGCGACGATGACATCCTTGCGGATGCCCTCGACTTCCTGCGCGTACCAGAGCGGGAAGGTGTCGTTGTCGCCGACGGTGACGAGGATGCCGTACGGCTCGACGGAGTTGAGCAGGTCGGCGGCGAAGTCGCGTGTATCGGTCTGGCCGGCGCGCGAGGCGGCCGTCCAGTTGCCGAAGAGCGGGATGAGCGCGATGGCGAGAATGGGCGCGGCGAAGCCCCACGCGCGCCGGGTCGGCAGCTCGACGGTGTCACGTCCCATCTTCACGCGCTCAGCGCCGAACAGCGCGGCGATCGACTCCCAGATGTAGACGAAGCCCAGCGCCGCCCACACGCCCCAGGCGGAGAAGCTCCAGAGGTAGAAGTAGTCGCGGTCGCGCACCTCGCGTGCGACACTGTCCCCGAGCTCGGGCGCCTGCGAGTAGCCGTACTTGAAGTTCAGGTACCAGATGAGGAGCAGCGTGATGGTGAACATCAGCGTCCCGAAGTACCAGAACGAGCGGCGGTCGCGCTTCCAGTGGACGTAGCCGCCGACGAGTCCGATGACGAGGTAGAGCGCGGCGAGCACCGACTGCAGCGTCGACATCCACGACGCGCTGTTCGTCATGTTGCGCAGCCATTGCCACTTGAAGTAGAACCACCACATCCCGATCTGCCCCCAGAACGGGGCCTGACGATCGAAGACCGATGGCTTCTGGTACTGCCCGCGATTGAGGTTGTACCAGAACGCCTGCCAGGTGGTGGGCTCGCCCTCGTTGATGGGCGGGAAGTGCATCGCGCGGATCGGCTCGAAGAGGAACGGCGTCATACCGAGCACGACAGCGCCCACGAGCACGAGCAGGAACTTCCAGCGGAGCAGGGTCTGCGGCCGGCGCACGAGCACGGCGACGCCGACGGCCGGGAGTGCGAGCATCCCGGCTGGATGGTTCGCGTAGCCGAGCCCGAGGAGATACGCCACGAGCACGAGGATGCGGTCCGCCTTGTCACCCTCGGGATGGTCCGACCAGCGGACCATGAGCCACGAGATGAGCGCGATTCCGAGGAGCGAGACGGTGTAGACCTTCTCGTTGACGACGGACTGGTTCCACACCGTGAACGCGGTCGCACCGATGATCGCGCCCAGCACGCCGCCCACGATTCGCTGCCACCGTTGCGGCAGCCATCCGACCAGCACCCGCTCCGTGATCAGGAACCAGAGGCCGGCCGATGCCGCGCTCGTGATCGCCGCAAGTAGGTTGATGCGCTCCGCGATGGTCGGCGCGATCGGAAGCATCGAGAAGAAGCGTCCGATGATGACGAAGAGCGGATTGCCGGGCGGGTGCGGGAGGCCCAGGACGTAGGCGGCCGCGATGTACTCGCTCGTGTCCCACATCGCCGTCGACGGTGCGAGCGTGACGATGTACAGGATGAGCACCGCAACCGCGGTGAGTGTCGCCGCGAGGTACGACGGCCGATAATCGAGAAGGTCGCCACTGCTGGCCGTCCGCGAGGCGCGGTACGAGACAGCGGCGCTACTTGTGAGCCGTGACATGGGCATCCAGTTGACGAACACGACACGCCCCGCCGGAAACGGGGCATAAGCGACGAAAGATGGGTATGCGCGAGGGGGAAGGCAACGGAATGAGCTGTGAGCTCTGAGCTATGAGCTGTGGGCTGTGAGTGGGGCTATGAGCCAAAGGCGTGCTCGAGCTCCGCGCTCACAGCCAGGCTCACAGCCCAAAGCTCAGAGCTCACAGCTCACAACCCGTCCCGCCTCCCCGCCGCTCAATGCCGGAACACCCGCCGCCCCGTCACCACCATCGCGATGTTGCGCTCATCGGCGGCGGCGATCACTTCGTCGTCGCGGACGGAGCCGCCGGGTTGGACGATGGCCGTGACGCCGGCTTCGGCGGCCTGGTCCACGCCGTCGCGGAAGGGGAAGAAGGCATCGGATCCAAGGACGGTGCCTTCGGTGGCGTGGCCGGCTTGGCGCGCCTTGTGGACGGCGAGGAATGCGGCATCGACGCGCGACATCTGGCCCGCACCGATGCCGATCGTCGCGCCGTCGCGCGCGAGGACGATCGCATTCGACTTGACGCTCGCCACCGCGCGCCATGCGAAGCGGAGATCGGCGAGCTCCTTCTCCGTCGGCGCGCGGCGCGTGACGACGCGCCAGCCGTGGTCCACCAAGTCCATCGTCAGCCGCTGCTGCACGAGGATGCCGCCGCGCACACGCTTGAAGTCGAAGGCGCCGGGCGCCCACTGCGCGCGCCCCTCGAGGATGCGCAGATTCTTCTTGCGACTCAGGATCTCGAGCGCGTCATCGGAGAACTCCGGCGCCGCGAGACATTCGACGAAGAGACTCGAGATCGCCTCGGCGGCCTCGCGCTCGACGGGGACGTTGATCGAGATCACCGAGCCATACGCGGAGACGGGATCGCACGCGAGCGCCTTCTGGTACGCGTCGAGCGCGCTCGCCCCGGTCGCGAGGCCGCACGGCGTGGTGTGCTTGACGATCGCGCAGCACGGCTCGTCGCCGAAGAGATCGGTGGAGGTGAGGGCGCCCTCGAGGTCGAACAGGTTGTTGAAGGAGAGCTCCTTCCCGCCGCGCTGTGTGAGTGAGGCGAGCCCGGCGCCGCGATGCTCGACATAGAAGGCGGCCTTCTGGTCCGGGTTCTCGCCGTAGCGCAGCGGCTGACCGCGCTCGTACGTGAGCGCGACATGTCCCGGGAACATCTCGCCGCGCTGCGACGCGAACCACGTCGAGATCGCGGCGTCGTACGCTGCCGTCGTGGCGAACGCCTTCTCGGCGAGCAGCCGGCGCAGGTCCAGGTCGTTGTCGTCCGCTTGCAGCGCGGCGAGCACGCGCTCGTAGTCCGACGGATCGACGACGACGATCACCGACGCGAAGTTCTTCGCCGCCGAGCGGAGCATCGACGGCCCACCGATGTCGATGTTCTCGATGATCTCCTCGGGCGTCGCGTTCGCTCGCGCGGCCGTCTCGCGGAATGGGTAGAGGTTCACGCACACGAGATCGATCGGCGTGATGCCGTGCTCCTCGAGCGCGGTCATGTGCTCGGCGACATCGCGGCGCGCGAGGAGCCCGCCGTGCACCGCGGGGTGGAGCGTCTTCACGCGTCCGTCGAGCATCTCGGGGAAGCCGGTCACCTGGCTGACTTCCACGGGGGAGAGCCCCGCGTCGCGCAACGTGCGCGCGGTGCCGCCGGTGGAGATGAGCTCCCAGTCGAGTGCGGCGAGTCCCTTGGCGAAATCGACGAGGCCGGTCTTATCGGAAACGGAGAGGAGTGCGCGTGGCATATCGTTCGGGTGGTCAGTGCATGGCGAGGGCCGCGACGATGCGCGCAAGTGACGCGATGTCGCGCAGGTCAACGACTTCGACGGGCGAGTGACTGTAGCGGAGCGGCCAGCCGATCGGGATATCGATGACGCCGTAGCGCACGAAGGCGCTGCCATCGTTGCCGCCGTTGGTGGTGCCCACCTGCATCGGGATGCGTGCCGTCTTCGCGACGGCCATGACGCGGTCGACATCGGCCGGTGGTGTGGCGCTCGAGTTGTCGAGCGCGCGAACGACGGGACCGAGCCCGAGCGGTGTGTCGGCGAAGCGATGACTCTCGAGTGGCGAGTCGGACGAGACGAAGGTGTCGATGGCATGCACGCGATGGACGGAGAGCCCGTGCTCGTTCGCGAACGCCGTCGCGCCGTCGAGCCCCGTTTCCTCACGCACGGACCAGAGGAAGATCACCTTGTGCGCGAGCTTGGACGGGTCGAGGCGTGCGAGCGCGAGCAGGAGCGCGGTGCACCCGGCGCGGTCGTCGATCGAACGATTCGTGAAACGCACCGCGCCGAGTCGCGACGCGGCCTTGTCGCTGGTGACGGATTGCCCCGCGTGCACACCGTGCGCGTCGAGCGCCGCGGCGTCCATGCCGAACCAGGCCGTGAGCTCGCGCGGCTGTCGCGTCGCGGGCCGATCGCGCGGGATGAAGACGCCGTGCAGGCCGCCGGCGCGCGAGTCGAGCGAGTCGCTGTCGAAGTGGACGATCGCGGTCTGTCCTTCCCAGAGGGACGGGAAGAAGCCACCGCGGTTGCGCAGATGCACCGTGCCATCGGAATCGATGGAGGTGATCTCGAAGCCGACTTCGTCGAGGTGGGCGACGAAGACGACGGTATCGCGGTCGGGGCCCATCGCGAGCACGATGCTTCCGGCCGTGTCCACGCGAGCGCGTGCGCGGGCCCACGCAGGCATCGCGGCGAGCACGGCCACGCGCATCGGCCCTTCGTGTCCGGAGACGGCGTAGGTGTTCGTGAGCGTGGAGAGGAGCGCGCCGGTGCGCGCGATCGAATCGGCACCGCTGCGCGTGCGGCCGTTGGCGGAA
>DASSNR010000131.1:0-8786 GCA_035687925.1 Gemmatimonadaceae bacterium
CGCCATGCGGTATGCCCAATCCCATCCCTCGAGCTCGCGCACCGGCTGCTGCCCGTAGATCACCTCGTGCATGAGAAAGGTGAACTGCAAGTGCGGGTCGGATTGTAAGAGCGAGGTCAGCTCCTCAAACGACGTCGCGATGGCGCGCTGCCGTGTGGGGTGCTGTTCGCCGTACAGCCCGAGCGTGGCGAACGCGCGCATGAGCGATGAGAGGAAGCGGGCGACCGGACTCATCGATCGCCTCCCCGCCACCCGGCGACGGCGGCGCGGATGTCGTCGTCCGGAGAGTGTGCGGCGCGCGCAAGAATCGACGTCGCCCGCGGATCCCACGCCCAGTGCGTGGCGATGCCGGTGAGCGCCGCGAGCAGCTGCTGCGATTTGGGCGCGAGCCGGCGGCGGCGGAACCACCCCTTGGATGGAATCGCGTAGCCAAGCAGGCACTCGAGCGCGCCCGGTGCGTTGGCGGCGGCAATCACCTTGATCGCCAGCACCTCGAGGTCATTGTCGAGCTCGCGTCGCGCGACGCGTCGAGCGAGCACGGCGACGGCTGCGGTGGGACACGACTCGAGCGCAGCCGTGAGCGCGAGGCGCACCACCTGCTCGTCCACATCGGCGACCGCCGCCGTGATCGCGGTATCGCGCTCGCGCGGGCGCTTGAGCTGCAGCCGCAGCGCTTCGCGGCGCACCCGTGCGTCCGTGTGCGTCGCGTACGGCTCGAGCGGAAAGTCATCGGGCGCCATGGGTAGCTGGTCGAGGAGCAGCAGCAGGTTGCGCTGCACGTACCAGGACGCATCGGGGAGCCGCGACACGAGCAGCGGCCCGAGATCGGGGCCGAGCATCGAGAGGAGGTCCAGCACCTTTCGGCGAAGCGCGCGCGTGTCGGCGGTGGCGAGCGTGTCGAGCAACGGGTCCGCGGCGGCGAGCCCCATGTCATGGACCAGCACCGCAACACGATCGAAGTCGAGCGGCGGCGTCGCGAGCACGCGGCGGAGATGCTCGGGCGTCGCCGCATGATGCAGCAGCGAGTTGGAAACGGTGCCGTCGCCCGGCGCATGATCGAGAAGCTTGAACAGCGCCGGCATTCCGCGGCGCTCGACGACCCTGTCCGCCGCCTCGTAGACGACCGGCCCGACGCTCCCCACCTCGAGCGCCATTTGCAGGAGGCGCTCGGGCTCGCACGCGTGCATGCTCTCCTCGGCGACGACGAAGAGCGGCGCGTCGAGCGCGGCCCGCTCGAGCACGGCGTTGTAGCGATCCGGATTCGGATCGGCGAGATGCCAATCGGCGATGAGCTCCTGCACGTGCTCGCGCAGCGCGGCCTCCGCCTCGGGGCGCTGGTGCTCGCTCCCGCGCTCGGCGTGCGCGGCGAGCTTGGCGAACATGCGGAGGAGCGGCGTCGAGATCGTCCGCTTGGAGACGTCGGCCGCCGCCTGCACGAGCGTGAGCACGGAGTCGACCGCCATCCCGTGCGAGGCGTCGAGCACGAAGCGCCGGCGCTGCGTCGCGTCGCCCCCCATAGCGAGCAGATGGCGCAGCTGCTGCGGATCGAGGGCGCGGATGAGTCCGGCCACGCGGCGTTGCAGGATGGCGGAGTCCTCGCGGTCCGCCGTACGCAGCTCGCCCGAAATCTTGAGCAGGTAGCCGACGATCACCTGGTCGTACGCCTGCTCTCGCGCATGCGAGTTGATCGCCTGTGCGACGACCGCCGGGTCGGTGGGCGGTCGCTCATCGGTGACGTCCGATTGCAGGGCGGCGCGCGCGAGATCGAGCCAGAGCTGCGCACTCCACGGCTGCTTGTCCGTCTGCGGCGCATCAGCGTCCGATTCGTCGATGAGCTCGAGCTGATCGTACGTGACGGGGAAGAGCCGCACGTGCTCCCACTTCTGCGTGATCCCGATGCCGTTCGGACCGAAGATCGGGCCGTCGCGATCGGCATCCACCGACAGCGTGCGGAGGACGTCGGCCATCTCCTCGTTGCGCATCCCGGCGAGAAACTTGGCCGCGCCGATGTGGTGCCGATGCAGATGTTGGGCGAGCGCGCGCAGCAGCGAGTTGCGCGAATCGGTTGCGATCCCCTCGATGATGAGCTGATCGCGCGCGACGCCGACCGAGAGCGTCCCGCGCTCCAGCAACAGCGCGGAGAGGCGCCGCATCACGCGGTCCTGGTCGGCCGCGAGGGATGGATGGTCGCCAGGGTACATCGCTCGCTTGTGGAGCGCGATCGACAGCTCGATGAGAAAGTCGGCGAGGTCGCGCGAGAGCACGGCGCTCGGTGATGCACCCGGGACGGCGTCCAGGCTCATAGGCAGAGTGGGAATGAGGTCCGGAACCCTGCCTAGGAGACCGACGATCTCCCCGGTGCGTCACATCATGACGCCCGAGATCCGTGTCTCCGGCCGGACGCCTGCGCGCCGCTACACCCGCCGAGGACTCAGCCGCCGCTCCCGCGCTGCGGAATTCACTCGCGTCCAGCGGTCCCACGCGCTCATGAGCTCGGTTGGTCCGCGCATCAGGTCGTAGGCGTTGCCGAGTCGTGTCTTCTCCTCGTGCTCGAGTCGGGCGAACGCTTGATGGAGGAACTGATCGACGTCGAGCAGCGTGTCATCGGTCAGGGAATCGAGCCATTCAGCGGTGATGTGTTCGGGGGTCTTCATAGTTCGGTCCTCGGTTGGCGGCGTCGGCTGGCGAACGGACACCTGGCGCCGGCTTGGAACACGACGGGGCCGCCGGGAAGCTTCCCGACGGCCCCGCGCTACTTCCCAGGAGGGGAAACAGCGAATTATCCGCGAATCTTGACGACGCCTTCGGCGGCGGGGCCCTTCTGACCCTGCACGATGTCGAACTCGACGGCATCGCCCTCGGCGAGGGACTTGAAGCCAGCGCCCTGAATGGCCGAGTGGTGGACGAAGCAGTCCTTCTGGCCGTCGTCTGGAGTGATGAAGCCGAAGCCCTTGGCATCGTTGAACCACTTGACCTTGCCGGTTGTACGCATTGCTGTACTCTCTGAATTGTGTAGTCGGAGTCCAGCCGTGCTGGACCACTCGGCCACCTGTTATCCGCGGACTGAACCCCCGCGGAGGGCTGCCGGCGTCGCACGAACGATCGTGCTGCCCACGCCGACGAATCTGTAGAGAAATGAAACGGGGACCCGCGCACTCGCCGGTCCCCGTGGTCGCCTCTCTAATTATTGTGAGGCACGCGACAGTGGGCGTGCCATTTCGCTGGTGAAGAGTACCGGTGCGCGCAACGGATGTCAACGGGCACCGCGCATTTGGGGTGCATCTCCATCGAGATCACATGCGCCGCGCGACGTGGAGAAACAAGAGCCCGCCGGCTAAGATAGCGGGATGCAGACGCGCGCCATCGATACGCGACTCGACCCGCCGGGTATCTCCGTCTCGCGCGCCGTATCCGCGGCGCGGGATCTCTACGGCGTAGACGCATCCG
The DNA here is from genome assembly GCA_035687925.1 of Gemmatimonadaceae bacterium. GTDB lineage: Bacteria > Gemmatimonadota > Gemmatimonadetes > Gemmatimonadales > Gemmatimonadaceae > DASSNR01. The sequence continues at coordinate 3,448 of DASSNR010000131.1, forward strand.
CGCGGCAGCTGCCGAGCGAGCGTGACCAGAACTTCGAGCTGCGCACGGGGGCGGGGGAGCGCTACGTGCTCAAGGTGTCGCACGCGAGCGAGGACCCGCAGATCATCGACTGCCAGAACCACGTGCTCGAGCGACTCGCGGTCGCGCGTACGGGTTTCGCGTTTCCGTCGATCGTGCGCGATCGCGCGGGACGCGGCACCTCATGGCTGGACGAGGCCGACGGCACGCGACACATGATCCGGCTGTGCCGCTACGTACCGGGCACGCCGCTCGCGAACGTCGCCGAGCGGACGCCCGCGCTCCTCGAGGAGCTGGGGACGATGCTCGGCCGCGTCGACCGCGCGCTCGAGGGGTTCTCGCACGCCGGCGCTGAGCGCGCGTTCCGTTGGGATCTGCGCGTCGCGCGCACGGTTGTCGATCAGCACATCGATGCGATCACGGACCGCGAAAAGCGCGCGCTGCTCGACCGCGTGCTGTCGTGCATCGACCAGTACGGCACGCCGCTCCTTCCGTCGCTTCGCCTCGGCGTCATTCACAACGACGCGAACGATCACAACGTGCTCGTCTCGTGTGCGGATGACGACGGCGCGAACGCGGCGCCTCGCATTGCGGGACTCATCGACTTCGGCGACATGGTGGACTCGTATACCGCCGGCGAGGTCGCGATCGCGAGCGCGTACGCGATGATGGGCGCGTCCGATCCGCTCACGGTCGCGGAGCATGTCGTCCGGGGATACGATGCGGCGTATCCACTCGGCGAGGCCGAGGTCGCGTCGCTGATGCCGCTCATCTGTCTGCGTCTCTGCACCAGCGTCGTGCTCGCGGCGCATCAGCGCGGTCAGCAGCCGGGCAATGCGTATCTCTCCATCAGCGAGCGTCCGGCGTGGACGCTGCTCGAGCAGTTGGCCGACGTACACCCTGACGCCGCCCGCGATCGCTTTGCACGCGCGGTGGCAGATCACCCCGACGACGGACGCCGCCGCATGTCGACTGAAGGACTTCTCGCCGCGCGCCGCGCGCACATCGGTCCGTCGCTGAGCATCTCGTATCGGCGCCCGCTCACGATCGTGCGCGGATGGATGCAGCACCTGTACGATGCCGACGGGCGCGAGTATCTCGACATGGTGAACAACGTCGCGCACGTCGGGCACTGCCATCCACGCGTCGTCGAGGCGCTGAGCGCTCAGGCGGGCGTGTTGAACACGAACACGCGATACCTGCACGAGTCGCTCGTGCGCTACGCGGAGCGCCTCACGCGCCTGCTGCCGGACCCGCTTCGTGTGTGCTACTTCGTGTGCAGCGGGAGCGAGGCGAACGAGCTCGCGCTCCGCCTGGCGCGCACACACACCGGGCGCCGCGACGTGGTGGTCATCGACCACGCGTACCACGGCAACACGACTTCGCTCATCGAGCTGAGCCCGTACAAGTTCAACGGTCCGGGCGGAGCGGGCGCACCGCCGCACGTGCACGTGGTGCCGATGCCCGATCCCTATCGCGGACCGCATCGCGGGCGCGGCGCGGAGAGCGGACGGCGCTACGCGGCATACGTGCGCGAGACCGTCGAGCGGCTTGATCGCGAGGGGCATCCGGTCGCCGCGTTCTTCGCCGAGCCGCTGCTCGGCTGTGGCGGGCAGATCGAGCCCCCGGACCGCTATCTCGCGGAGGCGTTCGCGCACGTGCGCGCGGCTGGCGGCGTGTGCGTCGCCGACGAAGTGCAGGTCGGGTTCGGGCGCGTCGGCACGCACCGCTGGGGATTCGAGACGCAGGGCGCTGTGCCCGACATCGTCACGATGGGGAAGCCGATCGGGAACGGCCATCCACTCGGCGCGGTCGTCACGACGCCGGAGATCGCCGCGTCGTTCGCCAACGGGATGGAGTACTTCAACACGTTCGGCGGCAATCCCGTGTCGTGCGCCGTGGGACTCGCCGTACTCGACGTGCTCGAGGAGGAAGGACTGCAGGAGCGCGCGCGCTCAGTCGGGCAACGATTGGCGGATGGCCTGCACGCACTCGCGGCACGTCACGCGACGATCGGCGACGTGCGCGGGCGCGGTCTCTTCCTCGGTATCGAGCTCGTCCTCGACCGTGAAACGCTGGCGCCCGCGCCGCGCCTCGCCGCGGACGTCGTCGAATCCATGCGCGACCGCGGCATCCTCCTCAGCACCGACGGTCCGCTGCACAACGTGATCAAGATCAAGCCGCCGCTCGTGTTCAGCGACGCCGATGCGGACCGTATGGTCGAGACGCTCGACGACGTATTGCGTCAGTCTTCTCCCGGCCCCCGCCGCCCACCCGGTCGCCCCTGACCGGGCCCACGTCCCGGGCTCTTCACCGAATCCGGCACCTTCTTCCACTGATCGGATGTCAGCACTTTGTGCGCGGCATCCAGCGCAGCCGCGTTGTTCGCGCGCACGTTGGTGAGCAGGGGCGCGATCTGTCCGAACAACGTGCGGGCGTCCGGATTCGTCCCTGCCTTCTGGATGATCGCGCGCACCGAATCCGCGACCACCGTGTTCTTCGCGGTCAGCGAATCGGCGAGGAGCTGCAGCGTCGTCACCTGCACCGGTGACAGCGCGAGCGTGTCGCGCATTCCGAGAATCGCCGTGACCGGATTCGGCATCAGCCGTTCGATGCGGGAGAGGAACGTGCTCGCGCCGCCTTGACGGCTGAATGCCGCCTGGATCCGGCTGCGCGCCGCATCGGGCCCGATCGCGTACCGCGCCTGGATCGCGAGCTGGAACGGCGCGCGGAACGCATTCGCCGAGCCGCGCGTGTTGCCGAAGCGCTCGTTCACCTGATACAGGAACCGGTTGGTGCCCGGGTCGAACCCGACCACCGACATGAGCATCGGATCGGGCTGCACCCCTTGCCCCCACCCGTGCAGGTTGCCGGCGCCGTGCACGAGCTGATCGATCCCACCGAGCATGTTGACCGTGACCACGGAGAGCGTGAGCCGGCGGTCGAGGTGCATGAACGAGGGGCGGAGATTCAGCTGCATGTCGAGCGTCTCGCGCCACGGCCCCGTGCAGCTGTTGCGCGTCGCGATCGCTCCCATCTGTGCACGCAGACAATCGCGTGCACTCGCCGGCGCCGTCGCGAGGAGCCGGCTCATCCCGTTCGCGATCGACGTGTCCGGCGCCGACACGGGATTGTAGATGAACGCACGATCGTTGCGCGAGCCATCGCCGTTGATGTCGCCGCCCACCGTCGGCGTGTACGGCGCGCCGCTCATGAGCCGCCCGATCATCGTGATCTCGAACGCCGGCTTGATCGGATACGTGATGGTGGCCACGAACGAATGCATGCGCTGCAGCTCGCTCGGCGCCCACGTGGGCACGTTCGGATCTCCCGCCGTGGAGTTGAACGAGGACTCGTTGCGCGCGTGCGTGAAGGTGTACGATCCCTGGAAGACGAGGCCGCGCGTGGTGAAGCCGCCGAGGCTCACCGAGAGCTGCTCCGTTTCCGACGCGAGCTTGGAGTCGATGAGCATGACCTGACCGTACTCGGGGTGCAGGCGCGAGCCCACTACCGACAGTGCTCCCGTCTCCGGTACGATGCTCGACGGATCGACGAACACCGGGCGATTGCCTTCGCTCGCGAGGGTGAAGCGCGGCGTCCCATTCAGGTTGAGATCCGTGCGCCCCGTCTGGTCCACGCCGCGCGCGTACGTGCCATCGATGCTCAGTGAGTAGCGCGTGAAGAAGCGGCGCGAGAAGCCGAGCGACGCGCGTCGCGTACGCGGCGCACCGAAGGCGGGATCGAACACCGTGACGTTGGGATGCGGCGTGAACGAGGGCGGCACCGGCCCGCCGCTCGAGAGGCATTGCGTCGGGATGTTGTCGAGGTTCTGCTCGTACGCGAGATAGTCGGGCACGGGCACCGCATCCCCGACGCAATCGAGCTGCGACTGCGTGTCGAGGAGGCCGGTGGCGCTCTGCGCGGACGAGTAGAGCTGCGTGGGCGTGTTGCCGCGGAAGTCGCCGATCCCGCCGCGAATCACGTTCGCCGCTGCGGGAAAGCCGCCTCGACCGCCGAAGCGCCCGAAGCCGCCGCGCCCACCACCTGCCTGCGGGGCGCCCTGGATCTGATCCTTCGCGCCGATCGTCCACGTGAAGCCGATGCGCGGGCTCAGGTGCACTTCGGACGGAAATCGATCCGTGCGATGCGCGAAGAGCGAATCGACGGCAGGGTTGTACGCGGGCGCACCACTGAAGCTCGACCCTTCCAGTCGCAGTCCGTACGTGAGCTGCAGCGCCGCGGACTCTCGCCACGTGTCGCCCAGGTACACGGCGCCGTTGTACGCGGTGCCCGCGCGGATGCGCGGCGCGAGCGTGCGTGTGAACGACGCGGGCCTGAGCGAATCCATGTCCGCCAGCGAGTTGAAGGTGAACGTCCCGTAGCGGTTCGTCGTCTGATCCTGCGTGAAGCGGCTGCTGTTGAAGAGCCCGCCGAGCCGGAAGCGATGTCCGCCATCGGTAAGCCACGACAGCTCGTTCGTGACCTCGAGCCCACCGTTGTTGTTCGACTGCGGCATCCCGGGGTTGCCACCGAACGCGAGCGTCGCGAGCCCGTTCGTTCCGTCCGCAAGCTGCGACTCGGTGAGCACGCGCCCCTGCGGCAGCGCGAGGTACGGGCTGCTCGTCTGATCGGCCTTTGAGACGTACGCCTGCAGCTCGTTCACGAACCCGCTCTCGAAGTGCGAGGTGAGCGTCGCCATCAGCCCGCCGCCCCAGCTCTTCGTGTTCCCGCCTGTCTGTGGCAGCGAGAACGACCCCACGCGACTCGGGTCCTGTCCCTGCCACCGGTAGTCGCCGCGCAGCGTGAGCGTCTGCATCTGCGAGAGGTAGTAGTCGACGCGGGCCAACGCGCTCAGGTTGTCGCCCGTTCGCGTGGGGTCGATCGCCGGTGCCACGGCGGACAATCCGTACTGGCTGAGCGCGCTCAGGAAGCGCGCGACGGAATCGGGCGAGACGCCGAGTCGCTGCTGCGTGGTCGCGCCCGCAGCCGTGAGCGATTGCAGCTGATCAGTGCGCCGCCGGAGCTGCGCGCTCCCGAAGATGAACATCTTGTTCTTGATGATCGGCCCACCAATCCCGCCGCTCAGCTGGTTCTGCAGGTAGCCGCCGCTGAACCCGTTCTCATCCGGGTTCGTGAGCTCGAGTGAGGGATCGCGCAGCGAGTAGTTGAACTGCCCCTGCAGGAAGTTCGTCCCGCTCCGCGTGGTCGACGCCACCTGTCCGCCGCTGAACTGCCCTCGGCTCACGTCGTACGTGTTCGTGATGACGCGAATGGTGCGCACGGCCTCCTGCGGCACGCTCCCGCCGCCGAAGGTGAGACCG
>DASSNR010000134.1:0-3747 GCA_035687925.1 Gemmatimonadaceae bacterium
GCGTTCAGCATGAGATCATCGGCGAAGAACACCGCCTTGATCCATGATGCGACGAAGCCCACCAGTGCCATGGCCAGCGCGCCCATGCCGAATGCGGTGAGCGCCATGGAATCGGAGACGAGCCCGATCGAAAAGCCGACCAGCGCGGCGACCCCTGGCCGCACGCGGATGGCGACGAGCAACAGCGCGATGACGAGGAAGTCCGGCGACGCGCGCCACCCGAGCAGCGGGCGCAGCGTGAAGTGCAGCACCACGAGAATCAGGAACGCGAGGAGCGTTCGGAGCGTGTCGCTCGGTCTCACGGCTGATGAACCGGGTTCACGCGTCCCGCACTGTCCGCGCGCGTCGCACTCGGCGCGCGGTCGGTTGCTGGCGCGGGCGTGCGTGCGGGAGGCGTGGCTGCCTCCGTGATGCGCGCGAGTGAATCGCCAGCCTGCACGATGTGCCGCGCGGCGGAGTCCGCACTGTGCCCGATGGCCCAGACGTTCTGCACGCCGGCCGTCGCACGTTGCGGCAGGAGAATCATGACAGCGCCCATGTCGGCCGGCAGCACGGATGGACGCATCAGGTACGTTCGCGCCCACACCTCGGACGTCTTGATCTCGCTGATGACGGTGCCGATCGGAATGCCGCGCGGATACACGCCGCCGAGTCCACTGCTCAGCACGAGCGTGCCCGGCGCGAGCGTGCTGCGGAGTGGAACGCCGCGCATTTCGAGCAGGTAGCGTTGCGGCCCGCCGCCGAGATGCGATGCGACGATCCCGAACGCCGTGCCGTCCGCGGTCATGGCGCTCACGCGGAAGTCGGGATTCGTCCACAGGATCGCGATGCTCATCGTCGGGTCGACGGTGTTCACCATCCCGACCAACCCCTCGGGCGAAACGACGGGGCTGAACTGCCGCACGCCATCGCGCGATCCGGCGGAGAGGACCACCGAGTACTCGTCGCCCGCATCGCGACCCATCAGCACTTCGGCGGGGACGAACCCCCACTTCAGTGCGCGCCCGAGGCCCAGCAGGTTGCGGAGGCGGGTGTTCTCATCCTCCACGCTCTCCAGTCGAACGGAGCGAAGGGCGAGGCTGTCGTCGGCGATGGCGCGCTGCTCACGCGTGAGCCACGCGTGTCGCGTGAGCTCGGCGTTGCGCTGCAGCGCCACGAGCGGCGCGAGGATCGAGCGACGCAACACGCCGGAGACTGGGTCGCGCATACGATCGGGCAGTCCTCCCGCGATGAGCGAGAGGACGATGCACGCGGCAAGAAGAGCCGTGTCCCAGCGACTGACGGCGCGAGCGGCGGAGGCCACGAGCTACCTCACGGCGCCAGAACCGACCAGTACTTCTCCTCATCGTCAAGAATGCGCCCGGTCCCGCGTACGACGCAGGTGAGCGGATCCTCGTCCACGTGGATGGGCAGGTTCGTTTCCTGACTCAGCAGGAGATCGAGCCCGCGGATGAGCGCGCCGCCCCCCGTCATCACGATCCCGCGATCGACGATGTCGCTCGCGAGCTCCGGCGGCGTGATCTCGAGCGCGCGTCGTACGGCGTCCACGATCTGCAGGATCGGCTCCTGCACGGCCTCGCGGATCTCGCTCGAGTGCACGCGCACCGTCTTCGGGATGCCGGACACGAGATCGCGTCCCTTGACTTCCATCTCGCGCTCCTCGCCCACCGGCGATGCGGAGCCGATCTGGATCTTGATCTGCTCGGCCGTCGGCTCGCCGATGAGGAGGTTGTAGTTCTTGCGCATGAACTGCACGATGGCCGTGTCGAGCTCATCGCCGCCGGTGCGAATCGATGTGTCGCTCACGATGCCGGAGAGCGCGATGACTGCGATCTCGGTTGTGCCGCCGCCGATGTCAATTACCATGTTGCCGGTTGGCGTATCGACGGGAAGGCCGACACCGATCGCCGCCGCCATCGGCTCCGCGACCATGTACACTTCCTTCGCACCCGCGCCGAGCGCCGAGTCGCGCACCGCGCGCCGCTCGACCTCCGTGATCCCCGAAGGGACGCACACGATGACGCGCGGCTTCACCTTGAAGATGTGGTTGTCGATGATCAGCGCGAGGAAGTAGCGCAGCATCTTCTCGGTGACATCGAAGTCGGCGATCACGCCGTCCTTCATGGGACGGACGGCCATGATGCTCTCGGGCGTGCGGCCAAGCATCCGCTTCGCTTCGAGTCCGACACCCTTGATCTTCCCCGATGCGCGATCGATCGCGACGACGGACGGCTCGTTGAGGACGATCCCTTCGCCCTTGACGTAGATCAGTGTGTTGGCGGTACCAAGGTCGACAGCAATTGCATTCGCGGGAAAGAATGATCCCGCTTTGAAGGAGGGCCAGCGCATCAGATGGAGGGTCTCTCGTTCCGAACGGAACGGCGGCAGGATGGGTACAGAACAGTCGCGTGGAAAACTAGCCGGGCACTTGTGGGACAGCAAGGCAATGGCTTGACAGATATGAGGGCGGGTCGGTAACGTCGCCGCATGCGAAAGACACTCCCTGAGCAGATTGCCGTGGTGGACCCCCAACTGTGCGATGCATGCGGCCTCTGCCTTCCGCTCTGCCCGCCCGCGGCGATCTCCATGCGCCGCGAAGGTCTGCTTATTGACGATTCAACGTGCACAGGGTGTCGGAAGTGCATCGACCCGTGTCCCGTCGGTGCACTCACCATGATCCTGAACCCTGGCGTCGCCGCATGATTCCCCATGCCTGTGATGTTCTCATCGTCGGCGGCGGACCCGGCGGACTGGTGGCGGCGCGCGAGGTGGCTCGTGCGAATCCATCGCTCGACGTTCTCCTGATCGAGCGCGATCGCGCGATCGGTGCGCCGGTGCGCTGCGGCGAGGGAGTGGCGACGGCCGGTATCTCGGAGTTCCTCGATCCGCGCGGCGCCGCGTGGGTGTCGCGGCACATCACGAAGATGATCATCTGGGCACCGGACGGCACCGAGGTCCTCGCGGCCGAGGGCGACGTGGGCTACATCCTCGACCGCTCGCGATTCGAGCCCGCGCTCGCTGCCGAAGCGGGGCGCGAGGGCGCGGAGATCCGCGTGGGTACAGAGGCGACGGGGCTGCGGCGCGACGGCGACGGGTGGGAGGTGTCCGTGCGCGGCCCCGGTGGCGAGCAGACGATCAGGGCACGGCTCATCATTGCCGCCGACGGCGTGGAAGGGATGGTCGCGCGCTGGGCGGGACTCGACACACGAGTCCCGGCGCGCGACATGGAGAGCTGCGCCCAGTACCTGGTCGCCGGAATCGACTTCGACCCCGATGCGCTGTATCTGCATTATGGCAACGAGGTCGCGCCGGGTGGGTACGCCTGGGTGTTCCCGAAGGGGATTGGCATCGCGAACGTTGGACTGGGCCTCTTGGCGCTCAAGGCCGACGGCCGGCCGGCGCGTCAGTACCTGGACGCCTACATCGACCGATACTTCCCGACGGGGGTGAAGACCGGCTACACCGTGGGCGGCGTCATCGTCCACACGACGATCCGGCGCACGGTAACCGACAGTCTGCTCGTGTGCGGTGATGCGGCGCACATGGTGAATCCTGTCTCCGGTGCCGGCATCGTCAACGCGATGAAGGCCGGGCGGCTGGCTGGCCACGTCGCGGCGGATGCATTGGCCAAGGGCGACACGAGTGCCGCCAGGCTGCAACGCTACCACAACGAGTGGATGGCCCTACTCGGAGACGATCACGTTCGCTTCCACAAACTCAAGGAAGTGTTCGTGAAGTTCGATGACG
>DASSNR010000167.1:0-2968 GCA_035687925.1 Gemmatimonadaceae bacterium
TCATCCCGAGCGATGCTTGTCATCCCGAGCGCAGCGAGGGATCTCGCTGGTGGGCCGCGATTCCTCGCTCGCGCTCGGAATGACACCCTGGGGCCCGAGATTCCTCGCATTCGCTCGGAATGACAATGCTCTCCTAGATGACCGCCATCGCGTCGCCGTACGAGTAGAACCGGTAGCCGGCCTCGATCGCTTCGCGGTACGCGCGCATCGTCAACTCGTAGCCCGCGAATGCAGCGACGAGCATGATGAGCGTCGAGCGCGGGAGATGGAAGTTCGTGATCAGGCGATCCACCGCGCGAAATGTATACGGCGGACGGATGAAGAGACGAGTGTCACCAGCGCTCTCGGTGAACGTCCCGTCCGCGCGCACGGCGCTCTCGAGCGTGCGCGTGCTCGTCGTCCCCACGGCCCAGATGTGCCCGGCGCGTGCACGCGTCGCGTTGAGCGTCTGGGCGGTGGACGTCGAGAGCCAGTACGACTCCTCGTGCATCGCGTGCTCCGCCGGGTCCTCGACTTCCACCGGCTTGAACGTCCCCGCGCCGACGTGCAGCACGACGTCCGCGCGATCGACGCCTCGCGCTTCGATCGCCCGGAGCAGCTCCGGTGTGAAGTGCAGCCCGGCCGTGGGCGCGGCCACCGAGCCCGACTCGCGCGCATACACCGTCTGGTAGCGCTCGGCGTCGGCTTCCACATCGGCGCGATCGATGTACGGGGGGAGCGGCACGTGCCCGTGTCGCTCGATGGCCGCCTGCACGGGCTCATCGGCGCGGAGCTTCACGATGCGCGTGCGTCGATCGGTGATCTCGAGAATGTCGACGTCGAAGCCTGGTGCGACGTGCACCGTGCGTCCCGGGTGCAGCTTCCCGCCGGGGCTCACCATCGCCTCGTAGCGCTCGTCCCCGAGTGCGCGAAGGAGCAGCACTTCCGCTGGTGCACCCGATGGGCGATGTCCCCGCAGTCTCGCGCGAAAGACGCGCGTGGTGTTGAGCACGAGTGCATCGCCGGGCGACACGAGCGTCGCTATCTCGGCGAACGTGTGATGCGAGATGCGCCCCGTGTCGCGCTCCACGACGAGCAGCCGGCTCGCATCGCGGCGCTCGAGCGGACGCTGCGCGATGCGCTCCGGTGGGAGCGCGAAGTCGTAGTCCGATGTGCGGCTGCCGGGTTCGTTCACTCGATGATCGTGATCGTGCTCGTGCGCTCGGCGTGGACGTCGTTGACGAGATCCGTCACGTCCACCGAGAGGAGGTAGCGTCCGCGCGGCGCATTGCCCAGGTCGAGCGTGACGTAGTCGACGGCGACCGGACGCGCCGGCGTCTCACGCGGATACGAGAGCGACACCGGCTGGTTCCCGCTCGATGAGAGGCCGATCGCGCTCTTCACGCCGCCGACGATCTTCGCGACGACACCCGCGAGCCCGGTCGGTCCACCGACGCGGTGCAACGTGATCGCGACGCGGTAGCGGTTGCTCTGGTTCTGCGCGCCCAACGCGTACGTCTCCCAGAGGAGTGCGACCGGATGTCCGCGCTGCACGCGGCCGAGGTTCGGGGTGATCGCGAAGTCGGACCAACGTGCCGGCTCGGCGCCGGACTTCGGTGCAACCGCATCGGCGATCAACACGTCGCTCATCCCGAACCCGCGCGCCGAGCCGATGTCCATGCGGCCTGCGGCCCGCGCGCCGCGCATCGCATCGGGCTCGAGCGCTTCCACGCGCACCATGTACGTCCCCATCGGCACACGCGTGTGCCACTGGCGGATCTCGCTCGGCGCCTGATGCGCGAAGTCGATCACTTCGCGCGAGAGCGTCTGGAAGACGCGCGTCGCACTCCAGTCGAATCCCTCGAAGTTCATTTCGAGCGAGCCGGATGCGAGATCGATCCCGCGCGTGAGGTCGGCCATCGGGACCTGCGCCGCTACGAACACATCGGCCGAATCCGGCGGCCCGCGGAACAGCGCCATCTGCACGGCGATCGAATCGACGTGCGCGTCGCCGCCGACGTTCCGCCACACGACGGGCACCGTGTCGCGCAGCCGAGCGAGGACGCCCGCGTCATAGGGATCGAGCGTCACCACGCCGTAGCCCGGCAGGAGCTCGAACAGGAACGCTTCATCGGCGCTGTACCACCAGAGCTCGCGGATGCGCTGCGTCGCCTGCTTCATCGGATCGGGCGGAAAGGAGATGACCGCGGGCGGCGGGCCGTAGCGGATGTAGACCTCACCGCGATCGGTGTCTGCGCCGCGAATCGCAAACTCGGGGACGCTGAAGCACAGCTCGGCGTACAGCACGCGACTGAGATACTCCAGGCGGTGCACGTTGCCCGGCGTGAGCCAGAGCGGATCCGCCATCAGCCAGTAGAGTCGCGCGGCCAGGTGGCGCTGCATGGGCGGCAGACGATCGTCCGCGGCGGCGTCACGCGGCGTGACGATGCGCGAGAGCCGGTCGATCCGCTCGCGCTCGTCGGTCGTGAAGTAGGTGAAGGCGCTGTCGAATGCGGCGGCCGCGGCATCATCGTCGTCCAGGCGGTGACTCGCCACGCCCAGCATCGCCCAGCTCCACGCTTCGTGCGGCGCTTCGGCGAGGCGCGCGCTCGCTTCGTGCTGCAGCTCCACCCATCGCCCCCGCTCGGCGAGCGTCATGTAGACGTGCTGGCGCGCCACGATGTTGTTCGGGTCGGCCTCCGTCGCCTGCGTGAAGAAGTCGAAGGCGTCGAGGTACTCGTGCTGCCCCGACCACTCCTGCGCGGCCGTCCGCACGTCCATGGTGTTCACGTAGTATGCGATCGAGCGCGGATCGGAGAGGAACGAGCGATCCTTGAAGCTCTTGATGATTGTGCTGTAGACGTTCCGGTTCGCGCGCGTTTCATAGGCCCGCCACTGCTCCATCCCGAGCCCATCGGCCGCCTCCGACGCCGCGACGCTGTCGTGCTGCTTCCGCCCGAGGTCGAGTGCGTGCTTGAACAGTCCGTGC
>DASSNR010000170.1:0-12376 GCA_035687925.1 Gemmatimonadaceae bacterium
AGTCAGTAGGTCAGTAGGTCAGTGGGTCAGTGGGTCAGACAAAGCTCGGGGTTGTCATTCCGAGCGCAGCGAGGAATCTCGGCCTGACTGTGGTCATTCCGAGCGGTCGTGTCATTCCGAGCGGTCGTGTCATTCCGAGCGCAGCGAGGAATCTCGGCCCGGCCAGCGAGATCCCTCGCTCCGCTCGGGATGACAGTCGTACGAGCCGCTCCTGACTCACTGACCCACTTCTTTCAGCGCCTTCAGCACCGCCTCCCCGAGCTCCACCACCTCCCATCGGCGGAGCTCCTCGACTTCGGAAAGCTCATCGAGCGTCGTCGGGTTCTTGCGCGCGATCGCCTCGAGGCGGTCGCGGGAGCAGAGGAAGCCGGGGTCGAGATCCAGCCGTTGCGCGGCCTCGTCGCGCACCGTGCGCAGGCGGCTCACGCGCACATCGAAGTTGGGATCGCGCTCCCAGCGGCGCGCTTTGGGGAATCGGGGGAGCTGCGCGTCGGGCACCCCGAGCCCGCGCTCCACGGCCGAGAGCAGCTCGTCCCCTCGCCGCTCGACGATTCCGCGCGGCATCCCCTTGATGATGCGGAGCGCATCGATGGTGCGCGGCGCTCCCTGCGCCACCTCCAGGAGCACCGTGTTCCCGACGACGCGGAACGTGGCGCGGTCCAGCGCGCGCGCTACCTCGTCGCGCCATAGCACGAGCTCACGGAAGATGGCGAGCTGGCGCCGCGTGAGATCGCGCACACCCTTGATGCGGAGGTACGCATCGGCGCTCCCCTCTTCCCCTTCGGGCGCCCAGTGCGTCCCCTCGAGGCGCGCGAACTCCTCCTCCGCCCACTCCCATCGGCCCGCACGCTCCAGGTCCTCGCGCATCCGGTCGCGCAGCTCGAGCAGGTACATCGTGTCCTGCGCGGCGTACTCGAGCATGGCGGGCGTGAGTGGACGCATCGACCAGTCGGCGCGCTGGAACTTCTTGTCGAGCTTGATGCCGAAGTAGCGCTCGAGCAGCGCGGCCAGTCCGAACGCGCGGATGCCGAGGATCTGCGCGGCGATGCGCGTGTCGAAGATGTGCGTGGTGCGCCAGCCGTAATCCTGATGGAGGAGGCGCAGGTCGTAGTCGGCGTCGTGGAAGACGACTTCGACGTCAGGATCCTCGAGCAGCGCGCCGAGTCGTTCGAGGCGGCCGACCGCGAGCGGATCGAAGACGGCGGAGATCTGCTCCGTGGAGAGTTGCAGGAGGTAGATGCGATCGACGAAGCGATGGAAGCTCGCGCCTTCCGTGTCCACCGCCAGCGCCCGCGCGCCGCCGAGCGATTCGAGCAACCGCTCGGCGGCGCGCGGCGAATCAATGTACAGAGGCGCGTGCGGCCCCGAGGTCACCGTCACTCGTCGACTCGTCGTTGATGCGTTCGCATGCTCAAAGCTCTCACTCGGACCGGTGGGATTGAAGGGGTCCCACATCCCGCGGCGCACGGTCTTGCACCCGAAGCGCGAGTTCCGTACCGCGAGCATCGCGCGGTCGCTCGGCCCGCCATCGCGCACGCGCCAGCGGCGCATAAGTTGTAGGGAATGGGCGGTGTCCCGACACGGATGTCGGCCCGCCGCCCCTCGCTGCCAAGGGATCTCGATGGCCGAATCCGCACGCACTCCGGACACCATGCCTGACGAGCAGTCGCCGATCACCATTGCCCCATCGACGCCACCGGTTGTCGGCCCGCCCGGACCGCCGCGACATACGGAGCGCCGGAAGCGGAGCGTCGGATGGCGGAGCCGCGACATCCTGCGCACGGCGGTGCTGGTCATCGGACTCTACATCGTCATCCAGCTTCTCTGGTTCGCCAACGAGCTCTTCCTCACGGCGTTCCTCGCGCTGCTCTTCGGGCTCGCGCTCTCGGCGGTGGTCGACCGGCTGGAGCGCGTGGGCGTCCCGCGCGGGGTCGCGGCACCGCTGGTCGTGGCGGGCATCATCGCGCTCATTTTCAGCTTCGGGGCGCTGAGCGCGCCGACGCTCATTCGCCAGGGGCAGGAGCTGCAGAATCGATTGCCCGATGCGATCGACGCCGTGGGGCAGTGGATCAACGAGCATCACGGCGGCACGCTGGGGCTCCTCATCAGTGGGGAGCGGACCCCCTCGCCGGACAGCGCGCAGATCGCACGCGAGGACAGCGTCCGCACCGCGGAGGCCGCGCGCGCGGCTCGCACGAGACGCGGCGTGGAAGCGCGCGCGCCGCACACCGACACGCTGGTCGTGCGCCCCGCCGCTCCGCAGGCGCCCGGTGCGACCTTGCGGCAGCGCCTTGCCGCGCAGCTCAGCGGTGCGACGCGCTACCTCTTTCCGTTCCTGCAGTCGACGCTCGCCGTCCTCGCCGGGATCATCCTCATCGTGTTCGTCGCGATCTACGTGGCGATCGATACGGACCTGTATCACAGCGGGCTCATGCACCTCTTCCCGCACCGCTATCGCGAGCGCGCGGGCGAGGTGCTGAGCGCAATCGCCTACTCGCTGCGCCAGTGGTTCATCACGCAGCTCATCGCGATGTTCGCTATCGGTGCCGTGTCGACGATCGTACTGCTCGCGCTCAACGTGCGCGCCGCACTGGCGCTGGGATTCATCGCAGGGCTGCTCGAGTTCATTCCGTTCTTCGGTCCGATCATCAGCGCGATTCCGGCGATCGCGATGGGCTTTCTCGATTCGCCCGAGAAGGCGCTGTGGGTGACGATCGCCTACTTCCTCATTCAGGAGATGGAGGGCCACCTCCTCATCCCGATCCTGATGAAGGAGGGCGTCGACCTCCCGCCGGTGCTGACGATCCTCTCGCAAGCGCTCATGGTGCTCGTCTTCGGCTTTCTGGGTCTCATGGTCGCCGTCCCCATGCTCGCCGCCATCATGGTCCCCGTGAAGATGCTCTACGTGAGCGACGTCGTGGGCGATCAGGTGGACGTGGCGGGGGTGGAAGAGGAGGAGGACGGTGATGATGAGGAGAGTGGTTAGAGCTTTGAGCTATGAGCTCTGAGCTGTGGGTTGTGAGTGGGTGATGAGCCAGAGGCGTGCTCGATCTCCGTGCTCACGACCAAACTCATAGCCCACAGCTCAGAGCCCAGAGCTCACGGCCTACATCCCTTCTCCACTCGGATGCCTCCCACCCCCCTCCCTCTCGTCCTCCGCTTCCCTGCCCTCGCCCGCATCCCGCGCGTCGCGCTCGGGGGTTTTCCGTCGCCGGTGGAGCAGTTGGCGGATGGTGTGGTCGGAGGGGAGCTGTGGATCAAGCGCGATGATCTGAACGCGCCGGCGTTCGGCGGCAACAAGGTGCGGGCGCTCGAGTTCCTGCTGGGGACGGTGCGAGCGGGCGACGAGGTGCTCACCGTCGGGGGCGAAGGCTCGACGCATGTGCTCGTGACGGCGGCGATGGCGCGCCAGCTCGGCGCACGCACGCGCGCGATCCGATGGACGCACGACATGAATCCGACGGCGCACGTGGTAGCGGAGCGCGCGAGCGCGATGTGCACGCGGATCACGACATCGGCATCGCCGCTCACGACGCTCGCTCGTGCATTCGCGTTGCGCACGATGGGGCGCGTGCACTGGATACCACTCGGCGGCACCTCGCCGCTCGGGATGCTCGGGCACGTGAATGCGGGGCTCGAGCTGGCGGAGCAGGTGCGCGCCGGATTGCTGCCCGCACCGCAGCGCGTGGTCGTCCCACTCGGGAGCGGCGGGACGGCGGCGGGGCTCGCGCTCGGGCTCGCGATCGCAGGACTCGACAGCACGGTGGTCGGCGCGCGCGTGGGGCCACGCATCGCGGTGAACCGCGCGCGCGTGCTGCGACTCGCGCGCAGCACCGCGCGGTACATCCGTCGCTCAACTGGCGAGCGCGTGCCGAGCGTGGAGCGTGATCGGATGCGCGTGGTGCACGACGTTTACGGCGGCGCGTATGGGCGGCCGCTCGCGCGAGCACGTGAGGGGGCGGAGCTGCTCTGTCAGCTCACCGGCGTGCGTCTCGATGATACGTACAGCGCCAAGGCGTTCACCGCGGCGCTCGACGTGGCTCGCCGCGGCGATGGTCCGACGCTCTTCTGGCTGACGTTCGATGCGCGGTGGATGCGCGGGTGAGCGCTCACATCGCGGGCATCGGGACGTCGGAGAGATGCTCCTGCACGATGACCCACTTGCCGTTGCGGCGCTCGAAGAGTGCCGTCCATGCGCCGGAGAGGTCGTGCGGCATCCCGTTGGGCTGGATGTGCGGAATGTGATACGTGGCGGTGAGCACCGCCGCGGTGGGTGAGATCACCTCGATGTACTTCTTGTCCCACACCCAGTGCGGGTCGCGCATGTTGCTGCCGACGAACTTCCAGAACGTCTCGAGGTCGGCCTTCAGTGAATCGCGCGACGTAATGACGCGACCGGCGGCCGCGGAAACGATCGGGCCGCTGTCGGGGTAGAGGCTCATCATGCGCTCCACCGGATTCGGCTTTGTGAGATCGTACGCGGCCGCGATCTCCTGCTCGAGCGTGTCGGCGATCGCGCGCTTCTGGGCGGCCGAGAGCTGCGGCGTCGCCGACGAGTGGCATGCGGAGACGACGATGAGCGCAAACGTCGCACACGCGACGAGATGACGGGCAGACATGGCTCTCCTTCCGAAGGCGCACGGGCAACGTACGGCTGAGTGCACGGGCCGACAAGCACGCGAGACGTCAGTCACCGCGGCCCCTGCGCGTTGATACACCGTCGCCGGGACACCGAGCCGCGAGCATTCGGCGCGTCTCCAGTGCTGGACAATCCGTGTCGCTTCGGGAGGACGGAACATCCGGTCAGGCGCTCTTTGCGGCGCGTAACCCCTGGCGCGCGCCATGCTACTTCCTTATGCTGCGTTCAAGCGGTGGAGCCGGCCGGTCGCTCCATCGCGCGGAACGGGGCGCATCGATCGGTGCGAGGAGGAACCATGGACGCGATTCTGAAGACCGCAGCGCTGTCGTTGACGGTGGTCGCGCTTGCCTGCGGCGGCAAGAGCACCCAGAGTGCATCGAACGGGATGGACGATGGGCTGCGCAAGGATTTACAGCTCGCGTCCTCGCCGAACCTCGAGCTTGCATCGACGGCGCGCGAGCAGAACAAGCGCCAGATGGTCGTCTCCGACATCGAGCGCACGCCGGGGATGGCGCCGGTCCGCGCGGCCACCAAGGCGAAGGCGCCGCCGAAGCCCGCGGCTCCCGCGCGCAAGCCGACGGTCGTCGAGGTGCAGTCTCCGACGCCGGCCCCGGCTCCGACACCGACCGTCGTTGCGCAGGCGACGACCGAGACGCCCGCGCCCGATCCTGAGCCCAGCGCCGCACCGCGTCCCGAGCCGCCGAGCGTGACCTATCCGACGGTGCCGAGCACGGAAGGCACGCGGGGGCGTGGCGGCATCGGCGGAATCATCGGCGTCGTGATCCGCGGTGGCGTGATGGACGGCGACCACTGCGATCCGCGCGGCACGATGGGCCGTCGTGGCGGCATCGCGATCAACAACCGGCTGCCGACGCATCCGACGTTTCCGATTCCACGATAAGAGTCGTCGGTCGTCAGTCGTCAGTTTTCAGCCAGCAGTCGTCAGTGCGGAGCGAAGTAGCTCGATGTAATCACTGACGACTGACGACTGAGAGCTGACGACCGCTGTTTTCCGGGCTATACTTAGAGAGCTCACCTCTCACGTATCGACCCGGAGTGGAATCAGGATGGCCGTCGCACCCGCCGAAGTTTCCATCGAATCGCTCGAGGAGATCGCGCGCACCCTCCGTCGCGACATTCTCCGCATGATCGCCGCCGCGAACAGTGGACACCCGGGCGGCTCCCTCTCCGCCGTCGAGATCGTGACGGCACTCTATTTCGGCGGCGTGCTCCGCGAAGATCCCCGCAATCCCGACTGGCCCGATCGCGACCGATTCATCCTCTCGAAGGGACATGGCGCGCCGGTGCTCTACGCGGCGCTCGCGGAGCGGGGCTACTTCCCCACCGACGAGCTCATGACGCTGCGCCAGGTGAACTCGCGGCTGCAGGGACATCCCGTGCAGGGAATTCTCCCCGGTATCGAAGCATCCACCGGCTCGCTGGGCCAGGGGCTCTCGATCGGGCTCGGCCACGCACTCGCCGGCCGGCTCAGCGCAAAGGACTATCGCACCTACGTGCTCCTTGGCGACGGCGAATGCCAGGAGGGGCAGGTGTGGGAGGCGGCGCTGGCGGGCGGGAACTATGAGCTGGATACCCTCACGGCCATCGTCGATTACAACGGCTATCAGCTCGACGGCCCGGTGAATGCGATCCAGTCGCTCGAGCCCTTCGCGCACAAGTGGAGCGCGTTCAAGTGGAACGTGATCGAGATCGACGGACACGACCTGCGCGCCGTACTCGATGCATTCCACCGCGCCCGCACCCACCACGGGCAACCGACGTGCATCATTGCGCACACCGTGAAGGGGAAGGGCGTGACGTTCATGGAGAACAACAACGAATTCCACGGCAAGGCGCCGACGGCCGAGCAGCTCGAGGTGGCGCTGAGTCAGCTATCCGAATAAGGCGAGCGCATTGTCGAGTGAGTCAGTGCGTCAGTGGATCAGTGAGTCAGGAACGGCTCTTCCATTGTCATTCCGAGCGAATGCGAGGAATCGCGTTCGACCAGCGAGATTCCTCGCTCCGCTCGGAATGACAAACTCACCCTACTGGCTCTTGCTGACTCACTGACCTACTGACCCACTGACTCACTTTTTCTCATGCCCGACACCACTCTCACCCTCAAGATGGGCCGCGCGACGCGTGAAGCGTACGGCGAGGCGCTCCTCGAAGTCGGCAAAAAGAATCACGATGTGGTCGTGATCGATGCGGACCTCGCCAAGTCCACCTACAGCTTCATGTTCGAGAAGCAGTTTCCCGAGCGGTTCTTCAACATCGGGATTCAGGAAGCGAACATGGTGAGCGTGGCCTCGGGGATGGCGTCGAGCGGGAAGATGCCGTTCATCTCGAGCTTCGCCGCGTTCGTGTTGTGCAAGGGGTTCGACCAGCTGCGCATGGGGGTCGCGTACCCGCACCTCAATGTGAAGGTGGCGGGCTCGCACGGCGGGATCTCGATCGGTGAGGACGGGGTGTCTCAGCAATCGGTGGAGGACATCGCGCTCGCGTGCGCGCTTCCCGGCTTCATCGTCTGCATTCCCGCGGACGAGTACAGCATGAAGGCCGCGGTGCACGAAGCAGCGAAGCACGACGGGCCCGTGTATCTGCGCCTCGGTCGGCCGAAAGCAGCGATCGTGCACGAGCCGGGCGTGGAGTTCGAGTTCGGAAAGGCGATCGAGCTCCGTGATGGCGACTCGCTCACCATCGTCGCCAACGGATTGCTCGTCGGCGAAGCGGTGCTCGCGGCCGAGGAGCTCGCATCGCGCGGGATCAACGCGCGCGTGCTCGACATGCACACGGTGAAGCCGCTCGACGACGAGGTACTGGAGCGCGCCTCGCGCGAAACGGGCGCGTTCGTCGTCGCCGAGGAGCATCTACATCACGGCGGATTGGGGAGCGCGGTTGCGGCGTCGCTCGCCGCGCACGTGCCCGCACCCATCGAGTTCGTGGACCTGGGCGACAGCTACGCCGAGTCGGGGAAGCCGGCGGATCTGCTGAAGAAGTACGGGATGACGGCGGAGAATATCGTCGCGGCGGCGGAGCGGGTGGTGAAAAGAAAGTGAGTCAGTGGGTCAGTGGATCAGCAGGTCAGGGACGGCTTGTAGTGCTGTCATCCCGAGCGACAGCGAGGGATCTGATAGGCGGGCCGAGATTCCTCGCTCCGCTCGGAATGACAAACTCCGCCCGGCGAGCTGTTTCTGATCGACTGCCCTACTGACTCACTGACTCACTTATCAGCGGTTCCCAGATACTCCCCCAACGCCTCGAACGACTCCGCCACGAACTCCGCGCTACTCGGGCCGTTCTGCCTCACGAGGTCGAGCCGGATCGCGCGCATCCCCATCGCCAAGGCGCCGCGCACATCGGTGCGCTCGTTGTCGCCCACGTGCAGGATCTCGTTCGGCCGGAGCCCGAGCGCGGTGATCGTCGCGAGAAACGGCTCCGGCCTCGGCTTCGCGTGGCCCACGTCCATCGAGTAGGTGCGCACGGCGAAGAGCGACTGGATGCGGTCGTGCGCGAGAAGCCGGTCCTGCGCGCGGCTCGACGCGAAGCCGGTGTCCGAGGTGATGGCCAGCGTGTAGCGGCGCGCGAGCGCTTCGATCGTGTCGGCGGCACCGGGGAGCAGCGCGGGCGGATAGCTCAACAACGCTTCGTCGACTGCCGCACACGCCGCCGCGACGTGCTCGCAGTTGCCGGGCCGCGCGATCTCCAATCGATCGAGCATCCACCGGATGCGCTCGGCGGCCGTGTAGCCGCGCTGCTCCTCGCGCCACCACCGTTCCGCTTCGGCACCGCTCGCCTTGTAGAGCGCGAGGAACTCGTCGTCCGCGAGCGCGCACCCCAATCGATCGAGCATGCGACGAAGCGCCGCCTGCCGGAGCGATGCGCGCTCGGGCAGGGCGGCGCCTTCGTACAACGTATCCCAGTAGTCGAAGCTAATTGCGCGTAGCATCGTCGCCACGTGATCGGCGCACTCGCGGGCACTCAGGCCCGCGTCATGCAATCAGCGAGTGGGGCGGGCAGGTGGCGTCTCGCTCTTGAAGACGTCGCGATTGATCTGGATGTATTGCTGCTGCGGCGCGGGCACATCCTCTTCCGGGAAGATCGCCGTCACCGGACACTCCGGCTCGCACGCACCACAGTCGATGCACTCGTCGGGATGGATGTAGAGCATGTCCGCTCCCTCGTAGATGCAATCGACGGGGCAGACATCAACGCACGCCTTGTCCTTGACCCCAATGCAGGCTTCGGTAATAACGTAGGGCATCACTCGCCTCGGTGTTGTACATCCGACTCCTCGGAACCCATGGAAAATAATGCGAAATTGATGAGCGAACAGGGGACGCCAGAGCGCTTCACCACGTCGCCACGCGCCCCCTCCGCTCCGACCATCCACCTCGAGATCAACGGGGACGGACACGACGTGGACGCGCCCCCCGGCGCCACGCTGCTCACCGTCCTCCGCGAGCAGCTGCAGCTGACCGGCACCAAGCTCGTGTGCGACCGCGGCGAGTGCGGTGCCTGCACGGTGCTCCTCGATGGGGAGCCGGCCTATTCGTGTCTCACCGTCGCCGCCGCCTGCGAGGGGCGCGAGATCACGACGATCGAAGGGGTCGCAGGACCCGATGGCCTGCACCCGCTGCAACGCGCCTTCATGGATCACGACGCGCTGCAGTGCGGCTTCTGCACGCCGGGGCAGATCATGGCCGGCGTCGCGCTCCTCGCGCGCAATTCCAACCCGACCGAGGACGAGGTGGTGCGCTGGATGAGCGGCAACCTGTGCCGGTGCGGCACGTACCCCAAGATCGTCCGCGCCGTGCTCGCGGCCGCCGAGGAGATGCGAGGGTCCCATGCCTCGTGATCGGACGAAGACGACGAAGCGCGGCACGGCGAAGTCGAAGCGAGCGCGCGCCGCAGGCACGATGCCGAAGAGCCCCACGCGCGAGACGCGAGGGAACGGGACACGCACCGCATCATCGAACGGCAAGAAGCGGAACGGCGCCGCCAACGGCGCGAAGGCGACGAAAGGGAAGCAGTCGGCACCGCGCACCGTAACGGCGCGACGTGAGCGCACGTCCGCGCCGCGACCGAGCGACGCGGCGGCGCCCGAGCGCGCGCGGCGCTTCGTCAGCACGAAGGTCGACGTCGAAGGGCGTGAGGAGATGAAGATCGTCGAGCTGCCGGCGTTCGAGCCAGCACCGTGGGGTGATGACGCGAAGCTCACGATCGTCGGCGCGCCCGCGCGCCGAGCGGACGCGTTCGAGAAGGTGACGGGCGGTGCGCACTACACCGCGGACCTGCACCGCCCCGGGATGCTCCACGCGTCGATCCTCCGTTCCCCGATTCCGAGCGGGCACATCACGCGGCTCGACCTCGAGCCCGCACTCGCGATCCACGGTGTGCGCGACGTCATCGCCGCGGGCGACGTGCCGCCCTTCACGGTGCAGGGCTTCCATCCGTTCGGCGCGACGGTGCACTACGTGGGGCAGCCCGTGGCCGTCGTCTGCGCGGACACGCTGGAGATCGCGCGTCGCGCGCGGGATGCGGTGATCGTCGAGTACGAGCCGACGCCGCACGCCGTGACGCCGGAGGATGCGCTCGCACCCGGCGCACCGCGCGTGCGTCCGGACGGCAATCAGCCCGAGAGCTCGCCGCACGTCGCCGTGCGCGGCGACATCGAGCGCGGGCTGGCGGAGGCAGACGTCGTCATTCAGCGCGAGTACCGCACGCAGGTTGCGCTGCAGACCGCGCTCGAGCCGCACGACGCGCTGGCCGAGTGGGACGGCGAGCAGCTCACGGTGTGGGAATCGACGCAGGGGATCTTCAACACGCGCACCGATCTCGCACGGACGTTCGGCCTGCCGCTGTCGCAGGTCCGTGTGCAGCAGCAGTTCATGGGCGGCGGCTTCGGCGCGAAGAACGGCGCCAGCACGAATGCGTACGTCGCCGCCACGCTCGCGCGGCGCACGGGCCGTCCCGTGCGATGCGTGAACGATCGCGAGGGCGAACAGCTCGACAGCGGCAACCGCACGGCGACGATCCAGCGCGTGACGA
Organism: Gemmatimonadaceae bacterium; assembly: GCA_035687925.1. Lineage (GTDB taxonomy): Bacteria > Gemmatimonadota > Gemmatimonadetes > Gemmatimonadales > Gemmatimonadaceae > DASSNR01. The sequence continues at coordinate 10,691 of DASSNR010000170.1, forward strand.
TCGGCGCGAAGCGCGACGGTACGCTCACCGTCCTCGACCTCGACGCCGATGTCCCGCTCGGTATCGGCGGGTGGCTCGGCGGCCCGGGGAAGATCTACCACGAGCTGTATCGCTGTCCCAACGTGCGCACGACGCAGCGCTTCATCTACACGAACGCCGGCGCGATGTCCTCCTTCCGCGCCCCGGGACACGTGGAGGGCGCGTTCGGCCTCGAGCGCGCGATGGACGTGCTCGCCCACGAGCTCGACATCGACCCGCTCGAGCTTCGCATGCGGAATTACGCCGACCATGATCAGGACAAGAAGTGCGCATACTCGAGCAAGCGGCTGGACGCATGCTATCGGGAAGGGGCGAAGCGGTTCGGGTGGCGCGAACGGCGCGGGATGCGGGAAGCGGGAAGCGGGAAGCGCAACGGCTCGTCGAGTGACGCTCTCAGCCCCGAGGCCGTTCCCGCATCCCGCATCCCGCATCCTGCCTCCCGCACCGCCCGCGGCTACGGCATGGCGTCGCAGATCTGGGGCGGGGGCGGCGGGCCGCCGGCGTATGCGAACGTGCGGATCAATCCGGATGGGACGGCGGAGGTGCTCGCGGGGACGCAGGATCTCGGCACCGGCTCGCGCACGGTGTTCGCGCAGATCGCCGCCGAGGCGCTGGGCGCGCGACTCGAAGATGTGCGCGTCGTCCTCGGCGACACGCAGCGGACGCCGTTCACGAGCAACTCGTGGGGGTCGATCACGGTGGCGAGTGTGGGGCCCGCGGTGCGCATGGCGGCCGAGGATGCGAAGGCGCGACTGCTCGAAGCCGCGGCGGAGCTGCTGGAGTCGACGCCGGATCGACTCGAGGCGCGCGCGAGCGTCGTGCGCGTGACGGGCGGCCGGAAGTCGATGACGTTCGCCGAGATCGGGGAGGCGCTGGGCGATGTGATGATCATGGGACATGGGAGCCGTGGTCCCAATCCGGAGGACGCCACGCTCGCGACGTTCAGTGCGCAGTTCGCCGAGGTCGAGGTGGACGTGGACACCGGCATCGTGCGTGTGGTGCGCATCGTGAGCGCGCACGATTCGGGGCGCATCATCAATCCGAGGCTCGCGGAGAGTCAGCTACACGGCGGGATCATCCAGGGGCTGGGCTACGCGTTGTTCGAGGAGCGCGTGACGGATCGCGCGCTGGGCATGCCGCTCAACCCGGACATGCACGAGTACAAGATTCCGACGATGAGCGACATCCCCGAGATCGATGCGTTCTTCGTGGGCGGCGCGGACACGAAGGCCAACCACATCGGTGCGCGTGGCGTCGCCGAGCCGCCGATCATCCCCACCGCGCCCGCGATCGCGAACGCAGTGGCGGATGCGCTCGGCGTGGAGGTGAATGAAATTCCGATGACGCCGTGGAGAGTGAGAACGGCAGGGAGTCAGTGAGTCAGTAGGTCAGTGAGTCAGGAGCGGCGCGTACGACTGTCATCCCGAGCGGAGCGAGGGATCTCGCTGGCCGGGCCGAGATTCCTCGCTGCGCTCGGAATGACACGACCGCTCGGAATGACACGACCGCTCGGAATGACACGACCGCTCGGAATGACACGACCGCTCGGAATGACCACAGTCAGGCCGAGATTCCTCGCTGCGCTCGGAATGACAACCCCGAGCTTTGTCTGACCCACTGACCCACTGACCTACTGACCTACTGACT
>DASSNR010000185.1:0-13514 GCA_035687925.1 Gemmatimonadaceae bacterium
CGCGGATAAACGCGGATCGAACCGGACGGGCCGAAAGGGCCGGTGCGCCGGGCCCACTGAATTTTTTTGGGGGTGCGGGGGCGAGCCTCGAGCCCCGGTGTTAGCTCCCGAGCCGGGGCTGGCCGCTCGCGCGTGAGGTTACGCGCTCCAGTGCACCGAACCTCGCCTCATCCCCCCAAAGAAAATTCTGCTCGGCCCTCGAGTCCCAAGCCTTTCTGCGGTCGCGATCGATCCGCGTTTTATCCGCGTTCATCCGCGGCTATCCGTAGTTGCAGTTGCCGTATCCGCGTTCATCCGCGCCAATCCGCGGTTCCCCCTGTAGTTAATCCGCGGCCCTCCGCGGTTCGCTCCTGTTCTTATCCGCGGTTCGATCCGCGGCACCAACGGGCTTGGTGGCGGCCAGGGTCACTTTCGGGAGGCAAAAGGTGATCGATGCACCGTCGACACGAATGTCCAACGCGTGCGCGAGGCGAGGCGACGCCGTACGGAATAGTGTCTCCAGCTCGGCAACGACCGGGGGCGGCGTGCGCATGCGCGAGGTCCAGTCGGAGAATCGCATGCGGCCGCCTTCGGTGTACGAGTCGACCGCGCAGTGCACGACGTGCAGACCGGCGCGCTCCAGTATCGTTGTCCACTCGCTCGGGCGATAGTCCCTTACATGCGACGGGTCGCGCAGCGTCTCGATACGATTGATCTCGCGGTCCAGCTCGTCGTCCTCCGGCACCGTCGTGTCGGCGACCACCACGCGCGCGCCGGGCTTGGCCACGCGCGCCATCTCGTGCACGGCGCGCTGGATGTCGGCGAAGTGATGCGGAGCGAGACGAACCGCGACGATGTCGAAGGTCGCGTCATCGAACGGCAGCGCTTCGGCCGCGCCCTCACGCACGCGCACGTTACCGAGTCCGCGCGCGGCGGCGCGGCGCTCCGTCTCCTCGAGCATCTGCGGTGTCAGGTCGTAGGCCACCACGTGCGCCACGTGCGGCGCGAATGCCAGAGCCACGTGGCCCGCTCCGGTCGCGATGTCCAGGGCGAGGTCGGTCGGCCTGGGCTCGGCGAGCCGCACGAGCTCCGCCAGCTGCTCGGGATCGCCGTGGCTCGCGCTCGTCCCGTAGGCAGTAGCCGCCGGGCCGAACTGCGCCTGCACGACGCGATGAATGTCGTGTGCCGATGAAGCGCTCGGTGCCTTCCGCATGTACTGTCGTCTCCTGCCTCGGTAAATTTCGTATAGTGATGCGGCGCGCGCGAGCCATCGGGGTTCGGCGGCGCCGCTCCTGGAGTCGATTACTTGTTACGAATTCTGCGGCTCTTCACCAGAGCCTTGAGGCTCCGCTGCCCGAACTGCGGCGGCGGTGGCATTTTCAAATCGTGGTTTCATATGCGCGAACGGTGCCCGACATGCGGGCTGCCGCTCGAGCGAGAGGAAAGCGAGGACTACTTCCTCGGCGGGATGATGCTCAACATCATCGTCGTCGAGTTGGCGTTCGTTTTCGGGCTCATCCTCTGGGGTGTGCTCGCGTGGCCGCACATCCCGTGGGATCTGTTCGAGAATGTCGGCGTGCCGTTCATGATCATCGCGCCGATCCTCTTCTACCCGCTCTCGAAGACGCTGTGGCTGGCGTTCGATCTCGTCTTCCGGCCGGCGCGACCGGAGGAGCTGCGCCAAGCGGACGACGCGCGCGAAGTTCACCTGCCAAAGACCCGAGCATCGAACGGCTAGTGCCGGGGCTGTGCGCCCGACGTGGCGAATGGTGCCGAGTGTGGTGGATTCTGGGAGGAGAGAGACGATGAAAGTCGGGTTTATCGGGCTGGGCCAGATGGGGGCCGGCATGGCAGCGAATCTGCTGCGCGCCGGCCACGAGGTCACCGTCTACAATCGCACACGCTCGAAGACGGAACCGTTGGTCGCGCAGGGGGCCACGCTGGCCAGCACGATCGCGGAGGCGTGCCGAGGCGAGGCGGTGTTCACCATGCTGGCGGACGATGCCGCCGTCGAGCACGTCGCATTCGACACGGGCGGCATCGTCCAGAGTCTTCATCCCGGTGCGATTCATATTTCGTCGAGCACGATCAGCGTCGCGCTGGCGGAGCGACTCACGGCCGCCCACACCGATGCCGGCCAGCGCTTCGTCTCGGCGCCCGTGTTCGGTCGACCCGATGCGGCCGCGGCGGCGAAGCTGTTCGTCGTCGCCGCTGGATCGCCGCAGGACGTGAGCACGGTGGCGCCGCTCCTCGACGCGATCGGACAGAAGACGTTCGTCGTCTCGGATGCGCCCAAAGCCGCCAACCTCGTCAAGCTCAGCGGCAACTTTCTCATCGGCTCCGTCATCGAATCGCTCGGCGAAGCGATGGCGCTCGTCAGCAAGGGTGGCGTCGATCCGCATCGATATCTCGACATGCTGACATCGACGCTGTTCGGCGCGCCCATCTACAAGACGTACGGCGCGCTGATCGCCGGACGGAAGTTCGAGCCCGCAGGCTTTGCTGCGCCCCTCGGCCAGAAGGACATCCGCCTCGCGCTCGCCGCCGCCGATGACCTGCGCGTCCCGCTCCCAATCGCCGGCCTGTTGCGCGACCGCTTCCTCACGCTGCTCGCGAACGGCGGCGAGACGCTCGACTGGTCCGCCGTCGGCGCGCTCCCGGCGAAGGACGCGGGTTTGCCGAGCTGAGGAGTCAGTTCGAGAGAGCGATGACATTGTCATTCCGAGCGCAGCGAGGAATCTGCCTGCTTGTCATCCCGAGCGGAGCGAGGGATCTCCACTCGCCGGTCCGAGATTCCTCGCTGCGCTCGGAATGACTGTGGAATGACAACGACCCCTCGCGGCCCGGCTATATTTTCCCTATGCCAGACGCCACGCCGTCCCCTGCCCTTCCGCCGTCGATCGAGCGCGTGATGAAAGCGTTCCGCGCGCTGAGTCGCGAGGAGAAGATGCAGGCGCTGCTCTCGTACGCACGCAAGCTCGAGCCGCTTCCCGCGCGCTACGAGGCGATCGATCGCAGCAACTTCGCGATCCCCGAGTGCCAGACGCGCGTCGACATCGTCCCCGAGCAGCGCGACGGGAAGCTGCACTTCTACGCCGACGTCAACGTCCGACAGTCGCCGACGATCGCGGCGTTCCTCGCGATCCTCTTCACCGCGATCAACGACCATCCGCCGGAGACGACGCTCGCCATCCCCGCGGACTTCGTCCCGCTGATGATGGAGAACCTTGGCCTCGCCGCGCGCGAGGTCGGTCTCACCGCGATGGTCACCCGTCTCAAGGGCTACGCCCGCGCCGCGCAAGCGTCGGCTGCCTAGCACGGAGGGCGTCGTGCGCTGCGGAGTCCGTCGAGTCCCTAGTCCCGAGTCCCGAGTCCCGCCCCATGCCACTCCGCACTGAGGTCCGTCGCACTCCGGGCGCGCCGATCGGGGCGCCGCCGCCCACCACCGAGGCCGATCTCGATCGCCTCCTCTCCGATCCCACGCCGCGCGTCGTCGACGCGCTGCGTCACACCGAAGGCGACGTCCTCGTCCTCGGCGCCGGCGGCAAGATGGGACCGACGCTCGCGCGCCTGCTCCGCCGCGCACTCGACATGGCGCGCCCCGGTGCGCGCGTGATCGCCGTCTCGCGCTTCTCGAGCACCGCCGCCGCGACGGCGCTCGCCGGCGCGGGCGTGGAGACGATCCGCTGCGACCTGACCGATCGCGCCGCCGTCGCCCAACTCCCCGATGCGCCGAACGTCATCTTCATGGCCGGCCAGAAATTCGGCACACACGACGACCCGGCCGCCACCTGGATGATGAACGTCGTCGTCCCGGCGATCGCCGCCGAGCGATTCGCGCACTCGCGCATCGTCGCCTTCTCGACGGGGAACGTCTACGCGTTGACGCCCGCCGCGAGCGGCGGCTCACTCGAGACCGATCCACTCGCACCCGTCGGCGAGTACGCGTCGTCGTGCCTCGGACGCGAGCGCGTGCTCGAGTACTACTCGGCGCGCAACAACACACCCGTCGCCATCGTCCGCCTCAACTACGCGATCGATCTCCGCTACGGTGTGCTCACCGACATCGCATCGAAGGTGCTGCGCAACGAGCCGATCGATGTGCGCATGGGCTACGTCAACGTCATCTGGCAAGGCGACGCGAGCGCCCGCGCGATCGAGTGCCTCCCCCTCGCCGCGTCGCCACCGTTTGTCGTCAACATCACGGGTCTCGAAACACTCTCCGTGCGCGCGATCGCCGAATACTTCGGCCAGGTCTTCAACCGCACGCCCGTGATCGAAGGCACCGAAGCCCCCGACGCCCTGCTCAGCAACGCCACCCGCTCCGCCGAGCTCTTCGGCCCGCCATCCACCGAGATCGGCCAGATGATGACCTGGGTCGCCGACTGGGTCCTCCGCGGCGGCCCCCTCCTCGGCAAGCCGACGCATTTCGAGGAGAGAGGGGGGCGGTACTAGAAGTGAGTCAGTGAGTCAGTAGGTCAGTAGGTCAGAAACAGCTCGTATGGTTGTCATTCCGAGCGAATGCGAGGAATCTCGTTCGGCCAGCGAGATCCCTCGCTCCGCTCGGGATGACAGTCTGACGGGCCGTTCCTGACTCACTGACGTACTGACCTACTGACCCACTTCTACTTCCCCGGCTCCAACACCCTCCCGATCCTCACGTGCATGGCCTGCAGATGTCGGCGAGTGATTTCGTCGGCGGCGCGGGAGGTGGCGCGGACGATGCGGGCGTCGATCGTCTGCAGGTCGCCGCGGAGCAGCGCGGCGGCGTCGCGGTTGCCGGGGCGTGAGGTGGCGTTGATCACGGAGTCGGCGATGTCGACGTACGCGCGCTGCAGGTTGCGGCGGAAGGCGTCGATCTTCACCGAATTGCTCGAGAGCTCGCTCCACACGCCGTCGCGCACGTCGCCGAACATCGCGGCGAGTGTGTAGACCTTGTCGCCGGGCGCGGCGAGCGTCGCGAACTCGATCATCTGCTGCGCGCGGTCGCTGTCGGCGAGCAGGCTGCGCAGCAGGCGCTCCTGCACGTTGCCGATCTGCTCGACGACGCCGTCCACTTCGATGCGACGCAGGATGTCCGTGTCGAGGAAGAACGTGGGCGTCGTGAACGCGGCCTGGTTCAGGTAGGCCACCGCCTGCCGTTGCCGCTCGGCGGAGATCGGCGTGAAGCGCACGCCCGGTTGACCGCCGTACTTCTCCTGCGACTCGACACCGCCGACGACGGCCGCGACGTGGCTCAGCTCGGTGCGCCACTGACTGATCAGCTGCGCGTACATCGACTTGAGATCGTCGTAGTCCTTCCCCGGCTTCACCGTCGCGGGAATGAGCATCTTCACCGCGCGCTCGAGGTTCTTCACGCCGAGTCGCGTCGAATAGACGGCGTCGGCATCACCCACCGCTTCCGTCTCCTGCCCCGGGTCGGCGCGCCCCGCGTCGACGACGGTGAAGCGGAGATACGGCTTGTCGTCCTGCTCGCGCGCCCACGTGTCGAGCGTCGGCAGCTCCTGATCCGATGCAGACGTTGCCGCGCTGTACGTCGTGGGGATCGGCGTGTACCCCCACTTGATGGCGAACACGTCGTACGGCCCGATGCGCGGGATCAGCAGCTCGGGCGGCACGTGGTCTTCGGGTTGCACGACGTAGTTGAAGCGCGCGTAGTCCATGATCGACGGCGTATGACCCATGCGCTGGAGGAACGACACGCTGCGCAGCGAGTCCGGCGGATACATGGAGCTCGCCTTCATGTTGTGCTGCAGCCCGAGCGTGTGTCCCACCTCGTGCGCGACCACGTACTCGAGCAGACGTCCCTCGAGCGAATCAGGGAGCGGGAGCACCTTTGCGCGCACATCGAGCGGACCCACCTGCGAGAAGTACCAGTCCTGCGCGAGCTTCATCACGTTGTGGTAGACGCTGATGTCCGCGTCGAGAATCTCGCCCGTGCGCGGGTCGTGGATGTTCGGTCCCATCGCGTTCTCGATCGTCGACGGGAGCCAGCGGACCACCGAGTAGCGCGCGTCCTCCGGGCTCCAGTTCGGATCCTGCGCCTTGCTTGGCGGATCCTTCGCGATGATCGCGTCCTTGAATCCCGCGGCCTCGAATGCCGGCTGCCAGTCCTCGATCCCCTTCTTGATCCACTTGCGCCACTGCATCGGCGTCGCCGGATCGACGTAGTAGACGATCGGCTTCACCGGCGTGCACGGCGTGCTCTCGCCGCTCGCGCACTCGAGCCGCCACCGCGTGATGTAGCGCCGATCGGCTACGCGATGCTCGTCGGTGCCGTAGTCCTCGGTGTGAATCGAGAAGAAGCCGACGCGATCGTCGAAGCGCCGAGGCGTCATTGGCTTCTCCGGAAGCTGCACCATGCTCCAGTGCATGAGCACGCTCGCGGTGTGCGGCCCGCGCGGCGCGAGACTCGGCCGGCGCTGCTGCGGTCCCTGTCCGGGGCGCTGCGGCTGCGGCGTCACCGCGTACGTCTGCGTCGCCTCGACCTCGATGTTCGTGGGGAAGGTCGCGACGCGCTCGACGAAGCTGCGCCTGGGATCGAGCTTGCCGCGCAGCGTGCCGCTCACCGCGAACTCGGGCGAGTCCGTCGTGTAGAGCGGCGTGACATCGATGACCGCGCTGCTGTCCGGCCCGAACGCTTCGATGTCGAACGCGGCGACGACGGGCGCGAAGTTCGCGTCCTGCACGGCGGCGTAGATGGGCTCCGTCGTATCCGCGGTGATGCCGTACGAGATGCTGCGGAGGAGGATGCGATCGCCCGCGCTTTCCCACTTCAGCACGCGGTCACCCGCCGCCTGTCCACCGTACCCCGCGCCGAGCGTGTTCTTCGCGATCTGCGAGACGAGGAGCATCTCCTTGCCGAGCGCCGAGCGCGGAATCTCGTAAAAGAGCTTGTCGCCGATGCGGTGCGTGGTGAAGAGCCCGTGCTCCGTGATGGCGTCGCTCGTGATGACCCGGTTGTACGGCCGAGGCCCGCGCGGTCCTCGGCGCGACGGCGCGGCCGCGGAAGCCGACGTGTCCGATTGTTGCTGCTGCTGCGGAGCGATGGGCGCGGGTGCTGCGGCGACGGCCGACGAACAGCCGGCCAGGAGCAGCGCGAGGAAGGCGACGCCGGGTCTCATGGTACGGTGACTCGAGTGAAGAGGTGGGACGACGAGCGGGACGATGGATCGATCGACGCACGCAGCGGAGCTCGGAGTCGGCGCGCGCCGCGCGGATGGAGCGAGGTGTAGTGCGGGCGTACGGAAGGCAGAACGAGCGCGGAACGGCGCCGGCTCGCGGAAGGCAGTATACAGCGGAGGACGGGGGGCGCGATAGAGTGGCGCGTCGCTATCATTGAAGGCGACCCATGCACCCCGTCACCACACGCGCCGGCTCCGGCGCACCGCGTTTCGATCTTCGCGCGCATCTCCTCGCGGGACACGTCATCCCCGCGCATCCGCTCGCGCTCACCGAGGCACGTCGACTCGACGAGCGCCATCAACGCGCGCTCACGCGCTACTACATCGACGCGGGCGCGGGCGGCATGGCGGTCGGCGTGCACACGACGCAGTTCGAGATTCGCGAGCATGGTCTCCTCGAGCCGGTGCTCGCGCTCGCATCGGAGACGGCGGACGACGCGCTGGCGGTGCGCGTGGGCTCGTCGTCACCGAATGCGCACGCGTCTCCGTCATCCCGCGCGCCCGCGCGCCCGTTCGCGAAGATTGCCGGCGTCTGCGGGCGCACGGCGCAAGCACTCGGCGAGGCGCGGCTCGCGGCCGAGCTCGGCTATCACGCGGGGCTGCTGAGCCTCGGCGCGTGGCGCGATGCGACGGAGGCCGAGATGCTCGCGCACTGTCGCGCGGTAGCCGAGGTCATCCCGCTGTTCGGGTTCTATCTGCAGCCGGCAGTCGGCGGGCGCGTGCTGAGCTACGATTTCTGGCGCGCGTTCGCGGAGATTCCGAACGTCGTGGCGATCAAGATCGCGCCGTTCAATCGCTACCAGACGATCGACGTGGTGCGCGCCGTGGCGGAGTCGGGGCGCAAGAACATCGCGCTCTACACGGGGAACGACGATCAGATCGTGATCGATCTGTTGACGGCGTTTCCGTGCCATGGCCATTCGCGCGTCGCCGCTCCACGAATCGTCGGTGGACTACTCGGCCAGTGGGCGGTGTGGACGCGACGGGCCGTGCAGCTGCTCGATGAGATCAAGGCGGCACGCGACGACGGCCAGTTGAGCGCGGAGTGGCTCACGCGCGCGGCGGCGCTCACCGATGCGAATGGCGCGATCTTCGACGTACGGCACAACTTCGCCGGGAGCATCGCGGGGATTCAGTATGTGCTCTGGAGGCAGGGGCTGCTCGACGGACCGTGGTGCTTGAGCGAGCGGGAGGTGTTGTCGCCGGGGCAGGTGGAGGAGATCGAGCGGGTGCGGCGCGCATATCCCGAGCTTGCGGACGACGAGTTCGTGGCCGAGCACATCGAGCAATGGTAGAAGAGGAGAATTCGCAACCTCACCCGCCTCACGACATGCCCCGTAGCTCGTCCCCCGCCCCCGAGAAGCCGACGCTCGTCTTCCACGACCAACGCGCCTGGGCCGTCTGGCTCGACGTGAACCATCACACGTCCGACGGCGTCTGGCTTCGCATGGCGAAGAAGTCCTCCGGTCTGCCGTCCGTCTCCTACGATGAGGCGCTCGACGTCGCGCTGTGCTACGGCTGGATCGACGGCACGAAGAAGCGCGACGACGCCGAGCACTTTCTGCAGAAGTTCACGCCGCGCGGGAAGCGGAGCATCTGGTCGAAGCGCAATCGGGAGAAGGCGCTCGCGTTCATCGAACGCGGTGAGATGAAGCCCGCCGGTCTCGCGGAAGTCGAGCGCGCCCGGGCAGATGGCCGCTGGGACGCGGCGTACGATGGCCCGAGTCGTATGTCGGTGCCTGCTGATCTCCAGGCCGCGCTCGATGCGAACGCGCGCGCGACGGCCTTCTTCGCGACGCTTGATAGTCGGAACCGCTACGCGATCCTCTTCCGGATTCACTCGGCCAAGCGAGCGGACACGCGGGCGAAGCGAATCCAGTCCTTCGTCGAGATGCTGGCGCGCCGGGAGAAGATCCATCCATGAGTCGAACCGCGCCGGGCGAGAGCTCGCGATGCGGCCGTCGTCCACCTGAGCATACCGATCCACCTGAGCGCAGCGAGCCGCTTGTGCGTCGATGATCGGATTCGCACATTCGGACGTCAATTGCCTGTCGGCGCTCGATGCTCGAGCTCAATCGTGGCTGTCGGGCGCTCGTGTCATCCAACCGGACGAAAGACCGTGGTGCAGATCGAGCTTCTGTTGACCATACTCGCGCTGGCGGGGTTGTCGATTCTCCTCGGCGCGTCGATGTACGACGCGATCGTGCTCGCGCCGAACATGCGTGGCGGCCCGGACGGCCTGGAGCACGGCCGGCTCTTCATGTCGAGAGCGACGCCGGCGAGCCTCTTTCGCGTGGCCTCGCCCGCGACGCAGATCCTGCTCGTCGCCACACTGATCGCGACGTGGCACGTGGAGCGGTGCCGGTGGCTGATCGGCGGCGCCCTGCTGGCGCTCGTCCTCGCCGACGTCATCACCTTCAGGTTCCATTATCCACGGAACCGTTTGATGTTCACCGCCCCGACGACGATCGATGCCGACATGCTCGACGCCGCCGCCAGGCAGTGGGCGCTCGGCAACATGGTGCGCGTCGCGCTCGTCCTGCTCGGCTGGCTCTGTGCGCTGCTTGCGGTCAGCACGGTCGTCCTCGTCGCGTATCCCTGATCGGACGGACTGACGCCAGTGACATGTAGATCGAGTCGGCGCGCCGTTCGTTATGTGTCGCTTCTCATCGGTGTCGCTGCGGCCGCGCCGAGTGCGGCGCAGCAACGCTCTCCGTCGACGGGCGTAGCATACACCGTGGGCTTCCCCGATCCGGCCAGCCACACGGCGGTGGTCACGGCACGCGTGCCGACCGACGGCCGCGCGTCGCTCGAGCTGATGATGCCGATCTGGTCGCCGGGCTATTACAAGGTCGAGAACTACGCCGATCGCGTGCAGGAGCTCACGGCGTCGACCCCGTCGGGGGCGACGCTCAACGTGACACACGACGCCCGCAACCGGTGGCGCATCGCGACCGGCGGCGCGTCGACGGCGGTCGTCCGATACCGCGTCACGGCGACCGTGCAGTTCGTGACCGCCGATTGGGTCGGCGACTCGCTCATCGTGCTCAGTGGATCTCCGAGGGACTGACGACGTACTACGGCGATCTCATGGTCGTGCGATCGGGTCTCGCCGATGCGTCGGAGTTTCTGAACGACATGTCGGCGCTGATCGAGCAGCTGCAGAACACGCCCGGCCGGCTGGTGGAGACGCTCTCGCAGTCGTCGCTCGACGTCTGGAACAGCGAGAACTCGGCGGTCGGCATGGACCGCGCGACGACGGTGAGCTATTACACCAAAGGGCCGATCGTCGGGTGGCTGCTCGACGCCCACATCCGGCACGTGACCGACAACCGCCGCAGCCTCGACGATGTGATGCGTGCGGAGTACGCGCGGTACTCGGGCGCACACGGCTTCACGCCCGAACAGTTCCGCGCTGTGGCATCGCAGGTGGCGGGCACGGAGCTCACCGCCTGGTTTCATCGCGCGCTCGATACGACCGCGGAGCTGAACTACGACGAGGCGCTCGCGTGGTATGGGCTCGAGCTTCGAGGTGGGAACGATCCCAGGACGCGATGGCAGCTCGTGGTGCGACCGGACGCGAGCGAGAGCCAGCGCTCGCACCTGGCGTCGCTCGTCGCGCCGTGACCGCGGAGTCACGTCGGCTCCTCGAACCTCTCCGCTACTTGCCCACCGCCGAGCAGGACACACAGTATCAGCAGCGTCAGCCTGCGCCTATCGCAGCCTGAATCTTCACACCACCGAATCTCCGACAAATCCGGGGCAATTCAATGAAGAGTATTGCTGTTCTGACTGCAGCTGTGACGGTTCTCGCCGTTGCGCCCACGCCGGCGCACGCGCAGGCGAACGCATCGCGTTCGGCGACGAACGCACCGCCGATCGTGCTGCACGCGGCGCGCCTCTTCGAGGTGGAACCGGGCAAGATCATCACGCCCGGCGAGGTGCTGGTGGAGGGCGGCCGCATCCGAGCCGTCGGCACATCGGTGCCGCATCCTTCCGGGGCCAAGGTGATCGACCTGGGTGACGAGACACTGATGCCGGGACTGATCGATGCCCACGTGCACCTCTTCCTGCACCCCGCCCCGCCGTCGGAGGGGATGCAGACGGTGGACGAATCGGCGCCCCAGCGAACGATCGAGGCGACGCTCGCCGCGAAGGCTGATCTGATGGCGGGCTTCACCTCCGAGCGTGACATGGGGACGGAAGGCGCTGGCTCGGCGGATGCCGCCGTGCGCGATGCCATCAACGCGGGGTTGATTCCCGGACCGCGCCTCCGCATCAGCGGTATGGCGATCTCGATCCTGGGTGGGCACGAGGACGCGATCGGCTACAACCCCGCACAGCACGTCCTGGGGAATGCCGACTACGCCAACGACACCGAGCAGCTCATCGAAACGATCCGTGAGCAGCACAAGGAAGGATCGAGCTTCGTGAAGATCTACGAAACGGGCTCTGACCGGATGGTGCCGGACGGCTCGGCGCCGTGCCTCGGCGATCCGATCTGCGCGCAACTCGGGCTCGGCGAGCAGTCGGGCGATCCGCAGTTCTGGGACTTCCATACTCCGTACCAGTACACCGAGGCGCAGCTGCAGGCGGCCGTGGTCGAAGCGGCTCGGCTCGGAACCAACGTAGGCGTGCACTGCCAGGGCGAGCCGGGGGCGCGCTTTTCCGCGGAGGCGGGAGTGGCGTCCATCGATCACGCGACGCAGCTCAGCGACCGGACGATGGCGATCATGAAGGAGAAGGGGATTCCCGCAGTGCCGACGTTCACCATCTTCGGGTACTTCGCGGACCATGCACCGAATGCCGCGGCAGCGGCGCGCGAGAACGCGATGCTGAATTACAAGATCCACGAGTTCAAGCGGCAGGTGGCGGCGGGGGTCCCGATGGGTGTGGGGTCGGATGTGGGACCGTTCCCGCACGGCACGCAGGCGCAGGAATTGGAGTTGATGGTGAAGTACGGGATGTCACCACTCGCCGTGCTGCAGGCCGATTACCTGACCGACTCGCGCATCCTGATGTGGCAGGACGAAGTGGGGCAACTGAAGCCCGGATACTTTGCGGACGTGATTGCGGTGCCCGGCAATCCGTTGCAGGACATTTCCGCGGTCGAGCACGTGCAGTTCGTGATGAAGGGCGGCGTGGTGTACAAGGGAGAGGGAGCGGGCGGCGGAGTGTAGAGGCGGAGGCGCGGGCGTGGTTGGCAACTTGACGCTGCAAGCATCGAGCGCCGTCTAAATGGCGTTAGGCCGCTGACGCCGGTGCATGGCTCGTCGTTGATCCTGCTCGCGCTTTGCTGGCCTTCCCGCGTGCTGTGGCTCGCGACATGGTTTCGGGAGGGGATCGTGCATCGAGCGAGCACCCGCGCGTCACGTGTAACTAGGAGGAAGCATGCGTGCATTGCTACTGAGCGGGCTGTGTGGACTCGCGCTGCTGGGCGCGGCGTGCGGGTCGGACACCGTGACTGGACCGGAGATGCCGTACGCCGCCGTCACGCCCGCGTGCGGAGCGGCCGACGGTCCGGCCGTGGCGATCTACCTCGCGCACGCCCCGATCACATCCCTGGACCCCTCGCCGCCGTACGTCCGAATCTACATTGAGCAGCCGATCAACCAGCTGGCGGGGCAGTCTTGGACCGTGGGCGGCGCGGCGGCTGATGCCGCAGCGTGGCGCACCACGGACGAGCCCGCTGTCGAGGCGGCGCAAGGTGGCACGGTGCGCGTCGACGCGGTGCGCGACTCCCAGGTTGTCGAAGGCTTCGTGGACCTGACGTTCCCGGAGGGCGGGCGCGTTCAGCAGGCGTTTCGCGCGACCTGGCTAGCCGAAACGGTCCTCTGCGCGTAGGCACGTGAGCGTGCCTCGTGGGCCATGCGAGCCACGGCCTAACGAAGCGTTGCACCGGACGACAATCGTTATACCCGGCTCTCACTACTCGACGCCAACACCTGCGTGGCACACCGACTCCTTGTCCTAGCAATCGTCCCGTTGGTGCAGGCCTGCTTGCCGATCCCACATCACGAGCAGATGAGCCCTGCAGTCGTCGGGACGATCTTTCACCAAGGCGCTCCGGTGACGGGGCTACCAGTTCGTGTCGTCGCGCAAACGACGCATGAAGGCTGCGCAGTCGGGGACGGAGATACGCGCACAGATGCGCTGGGGCGCTTCGCGTTGCCTGCAATACACCAGTTCTTTTGGGTGACGTGGTTGCTCGGCGATCCGATGTGGAGTTATCGGCTGTGTGTGAATGAGGGCAATGGATGGCGTGAGATCTACGCCGACGGTGGGATTCCGCGACCGCCGAAAGTGGCTACGGATACGGTAACGTGCGATTTGGCTCCGCTTCGGACGGAT
>DASSNR010000186.1:0-7010 GCA_035687925.1 Gemmatimonadaceae bacterium
GATCGCGCACGACGGCCCATGCCGCGGCCCCGTGCGCGAGCAGCGCGGGCTGCGCGTTCTGCGTCGAGGTGAGCTCCGCGTCGGGACCGGCGAAACACAGGTCGCTGAGCGGGAAGCCCAGCGCCTGATCCGCTTCGTCGAAGACGCGGCGGGCTTCCGGGTATCGCTCAACGAGGTCCTTCGCCATCCCGGGCTTCTGGGACCCCTGGCCGGGAAAGAGGAGGATGAAGTGCATGTGGTCGTCGTGGTCCGTTAGAAGCGCACGATCATGGAGGCCCAGGTGTAGCCCGCCCCGAAGGCGACCAGGAGCGCGGTCGATCCCTCCTTCAACCGACCCTGCTCGAACGCCTCGTCGATGGCGATCGGGATCGACGCGGACGACGTGTTTCCGTAGCGATCGAGATTCACGAACACCTTGTCCATCGGGATGTTCGCGTGCTTCGCCGTCGCTTCGATGATGCGGATGTTCGCCTGATGCGGGATCAGGAGGTCGATGTCGCTGGCCGTCATGCGCGCTGCATCGAGCGCGCGATCGCTTGCCTCGGTCATCGAGCGCACCGCGGACTTGAATACCTCTCGCCCCGCCATGCGCACGAGGTGGCTGCGCTGCGCGAGTACCGCCTCGGACATCGGGACGGCCGCGCCGCCGTGTGGACGGTAGAGCAGATTCGCGAGCGTGCCGTCGCTGCGCATGAACGATGAGAGGATTCCCTTCCCCCGCGTCGAGCGCTTGAGCACCGTGGCGCCCGCGCCGTCGCCGAACAGGATGCACGTCGACCGATCCGTCCAATCGACGATCGCGCTCATCTTCTCGGAGCCGACGACGAGCACCGTGTTCGAGGCGCCGCTCAGGATCAGCCCTTCGCCCACGGTGAGCGCGTAGAGCCACCCCGAGCACGCGGCGGAGACATCGAACGCCGCGGCGCGTGTGGCGCCGAGCGCGGCCTGCACGTCGACGGCGGTTGCGGGAAGCAGCCGGTCCGGTGTCGCAGTGCTCAGGATGATCGTGTCCAGCTCGCCGGCATGGACGCCGGCCCGACCCATCGCGATGCGTGCGGCGGCGGTCGCCATGCTGCACGTCGTCTCACCGTCATGCGCGATGCGCCGCTCGACGATCCCCGTTCGCTCGACGATCCAGTCGTGCGAGGTCTCGAGCCCCATCGCGGCGAAATCGTGGTTGGTGAGCACCTTGCGGGGCACCGCGCGCCCCATGCCGGCCAGCTGCGCGACCGGTCGTTTCATGCGTGCTCCGACGTGGAGAGATCGAGCCGATGCCCGATGTGTTCGTTCATGCGCGCCTCGACGGCCCGCACAGCGACCTTGATGGCGTTCTTGATGGCCCTGGGTGATGACTTGCCGTGGCAGATGATGCTGTAGCCGTTGACGCCGAGCAATGGGGCGCCACCGGTCTCCGAGTAGTCGAAGGTGGTGAAGCCGCGCTCGAGAAGCGCCTTGTCCACGCCGGACTTGCGCAGCAGCGCGAACAGCAGCGGCCCCACCGACTCGTAGAACTTGAGCAGTACGTTCCCCACGAAGCCGTCGCATACGACGACGTCCGTCTCGCCCGTGAGGATGTCGCGCCCCTCGACGTTGCCACCGAAGTGGAGATCGGACTGCTCGAGCAGTCGATGCGCCTCCTTCACGGCGGCGTTCCCCTTCTCCGCCTCCTCACCGATGCTGAGGAGTCCGACGATGGGATCGGGACGCCCGAGGATGTCGTGCGCGTACACGGAGCCGAGCCGCGCGAACTGCACCAGCTCTTCCGCAGAGCAATCGACGTTGGCGCCCGCGTCGAGTACGACGACGGGCTTGCGTGCCGTAGGAAACAGCGCAGCGATCGCGGGACGCGTGAGACCATGATGCAGCTTGAGCACGAAGACGGACGCGGCCATCTGCGCGCCGGTGTTTCCGGCGGAGACGAACGCGTCGCTCTCCCCGGCGGCGTGCATCTTCAGCCCCACCACCATCGAGCTCTTCGGCTTGCTGCGAATCGCCGCCGTCGGCTTGTCGGACATCTCGATGACGTCCGGGGCCTCGACGACCGTCAGGCGATCGCAGGCGCTGCGGAGATGACTGAACTCGGTGCGGAGCAGGTCATCGAGCGTGGGCCGGATGAGCTCCATCCGTCCGACGAGCTGAATGGTGTGTGCGGGATCGGTCTCGGCGAGCGCGAGCAATGCGCCCGCAATCGGTGCCTGAGGCGCGAGGTCGCCCCCCATGGCGTCCAACGCGATACGCACCAATGTTACGATTCCCGGGCTGCGACTCGCTGCTCACCCGCGTAGTATCCGCACTCTTCGCACACGCGGTGCGGACGCTTGATGCTCCCGCATCGCGGGCACTGCTGCAGCGCGATGGCCGGGGCCTTGGTGTGTGTGTTGCGGGCGCGCTTTTTCCGCTTGGAGGTCCGGCGCTTGGGAACGGCCATGTGAGATCAGTCTGGATGGAAGGTCAGGAAGCTTAGTCGGACAAGCCGCGGAGGTCTCGCAGCGCGTCCCAGCGATGGTCGAGCTCGTGCGACGCACATCCGCACGGCCCTGCGTTCAGATCCGCGCCGCACTTCGGGCAGAACCCCTTGCACTCCTCGCGGCACACCGCGAAGGACGGCGCGCTCAGCAGCCACTGCTCGCGAATCGCCGGACGCACGTCGACGACCTGGGCGCGTGGCGGCAACCGGAACGCATCCGGGTCCTCCGCCACATCGTCATCGGCCTCGACGAAAAACAGATGCACGTCGTCCGACACCTGCGCCGTGACTGGCGTCAGACATCGGCGACATGTCAGGTTCGCTGTCCCCTCGATGCGTCCGCTCCAGTAGAACCGCCCCGGCCCCGCTTGCGAGAGGCGCCCCGTCGCATGCACGGGCGTCTCGGGCCTGGGGTCACCCTCGATCCAGATCGGATCATCGGGCGAGAGCCACCCATCGACAACGGCGGCCTGATGTTCCAGGTCGCGAATGTTGTAGGACAGCATAACCATCAAGTTTACCCATACGGGGGGCGAGGGGCAAGGCGGGGCGGAGCTGTGAGCTCTGCGCTGTGAGCTGTGGGTTATGAGTGGGCTGTGAGCTAAAGGCGTGCTCGATCTCCGTGCTCAGAACCACGCTCATAGCCCAAAGCTCACAGCTCACAGCTGAAAGCTCACAGCTCACGTCTCAGTTCTCCCCTTCGATCAACTCCGTGCTCGAGAAGAAGAAATGGATCTCGCGATCCGCATTCTCATCCGAGTCCGACGCGTGGATCGCGTTTCGCTCCTTCGATTCCGCGTACAGCTTGCGGATCGTCCCCTCCTCGGCCTGCGCCGGATCGGTGGCGCCGATCACTTGGCGCAGCGTGGCCACGGCATTCTCGCGCTCGAGGACCATCGGCATGCACGGCCCCGAGGTCATGAAGGTGACGAGCGATGGAAAGAACGGGCGCTCGCGGTGCACGGCATAAAAGCCTTCCGCCTCATCGCGCGTGAGATGCAGCACGCGCGACGCCGTGATGCGAAAGCCCGCGCGCTCGAGGTGCGCGATGATCTTCCCCGCCTTGCCCGAGTTGAAGGCGTCGGGCTTAATGATGCCGAGTGTGTGAGTGCCTGCCATGTGAGTGCGTATCAGTATCCGATGAGTTTGCGAACGATTTCGCCGCGCGTAAGGAGACCGACGAGGCGTCCCTCCCGCACGACGGGGACACGGCCGACGTCCTTGTTGGCCATGAGTGATGCGGCTTCGGCGAGCGGTTGATCGGGTGAGACGCACAGCACCTGCCGCGTCATCACGTCGCGCACCGTCCGGCGCGTCAGCTCGACGGGTGGTGGGTGCGCCGCGCCGCCGAGCTGCGACGTGCTCAGCAGATGCCTGAGCAGCTCGCGCTCGCTCAGCATGCCGAGCAGGAGCCCGTCGGCATCCACGACGGGGAGCCCGCCGATGCGTGCGCGCACCATGTCACGCGCCGCATCGCGGATCGCGGTGTCGGGGGTCACGGTCCGCGGGCGCTCCGTCATGATGTCACGCACCAGGAGCTGTTCGGGGAGCTCGAATTCCTGGAGCAGCGGGAGCGTTGCGAGCGCTGCCGGTGACGGAGCCATGAGCATATCCTCCACCGCCGACGGCTTGGACAGCAATCGCGCGAACGCGCCGAGCACTTGGAGGTAGCGCGCCGCTTCGCGTGGCGGTGCGAGCAGGAGGATCACGATGCGTGCGCGTTGCACTTCGTTCTCCCCGAGCTCGCGCACCACCGGTGCCGGAGCCACACCGATTCCCAGATCCAGATGGGTCACGGCATCGGTGCGGTAGTGCATGATGAACGCGCGGTCGCCCAGCGCGACGATGTCCTCACCGCGCTGTTCGTGCACGCGACCGCGAAGCTTCTCGGGGTCGGTCACGGCATCCGTCGCGATCAGGCGCTCGACCAGCGCGCCGACCGCCCCATCGAGCGTGGTTTCGAGGAGCGGGACGATGACCCGCTCCGGGAGCACCAGCTCCGAGAGCCTCATGCAGTCTCGCACAGCAGCGACACGACGTCGATCGGCCGCTGAGCGACGCGCATGCCGGCGTCCTTGAACGCCTGGATCTTCTCGGCCGCCGTCCCCGACGAGCCGGAGATGATCGCGCCTGCGTGCCCCATGCGGCGACCCGGCGGCGCCGTCTGTCCGGCGATGAAGCCGACCACCGGCTTCGACATCTTCTCCTTGACGAAGCGCGCGGCGGCCTGCTCATCCGTGCCGCCGATCTCGCCGATCATCACGACGGCATGCGTGTCGGGATCCGCCTCGAATGCGGCGAGGCAGTCGATGAAGCTCGTTCCGTTGATGGGATCGCCGCCGATGCCGACGCACGTCGTCTGGCCGAGGTCGGCGCACGTCATGTGGTAGACGACCTCGTAGGTGAGCGTGCCCGAGCGGCTCACGAGACCGATCGGACCGGGCGTGCAGATGCGGCCGGGGATGATGCCGACCTTCGACTTCCCCGGCGAGATGAGCCCCGGACAGTTGGGGCCGATGAGCCGCGCGCCATGTTCCTTCACGTACGGGTAGACGCGCGTCATGTCGAGCACGGGGACGCCTTCGGTGATGCAGACGATCAGTGAGACACCGGCGTCCGCCGCTTCCATCATCGCGTCGGCCGCGTACATGGGCGGCACGTAGATCACCGACGTGTTCGCGCCCGTCGCCTGCACGGCATCGTGCACGGTGTTGTAGATCGGTACCGTGTCGTCGAACCTCTGGCCGCCCTTCCCCGGCGTCACGCCCGCCACGATGCGCGTGCCGTACTCGATCATCTGCCGCGTGTGGAACGAGCCGTCGCGTCCGGTGATCCCTTGCACCACGACCGTCGTGTCGTTGTCGATGAAGATGCTCATGCGGCGGCTCCCTTGGTTGCGAGCGACACCGCCTTCTTGACGGCCTCGTCCATGTCGGTCATTGCAGAGAATCCATGCTCCTTCAGGATCTTCACAGCGATCTCGTCGTTCGTCCCGGTGAGGCGAATCACGAGCGGGACCTTGAGCGGCGAGTGCTTCGTGGCGGTGACGATGCCGTTCGCCACATCATCGGTGCGCGTGATGCCGCCGAAGATGTTGAAAAGGATCGCCTTCACGTTGGGATCGCTCGTGATGATGTCGAGCGCGCTCACCACCTTCTCCGGGTTCGACGAGCCGCCGATGTCCAGGAAGTTCGCCGGCTCGCCGCCGTAGTACTTCACGAGATCCATCGTCGCCATCGCGAGCCCGGCGCCGTTCACCACACACCCGACGTTGCCGTCGAGCTTGATGAAGGTGAGGTGCGCATTGCGCGCGCGCACTTCGCTCGGCGCTTCAGCACTTTCGTCGCGCAGCGCCTCGAGCGCGGGATGGCGCGGCAGCTCGTTGTCGTCGAGCACCATCTTCGCGTCGAGCGCGAGGACGTCACCCTTCGGCGTGGTGACGAGCGGATTGATCTCGGCCAGCGACGCACCGCTCGCGAGGAACGCGCGATAGAGCTGCTGCATGATCTTCGCCGCGGCGCGCGCCTGGGCGATGTCGTCGTACAGAAAGAGCCCCATGCGCAGCGCCTGGAACGGCATCAGGCCGTAGCGCGGATCGATGGGGATGCGAAGGATCTTGTCCGGCGTCTTCGCCGCGACTTCCTCGATGTCGATCCCGCCGGCGGGGCTCACCATGAATACGGGGCGCTTCGACGCGCGGTCGACGATGACACCGACGTACGCTTCCGTCGCGATGTCGGCCGCGGGCGTCACCAGCACCGTGAGGACAGGGAGCCCCTTGATGTGCATGCCGAGGATCTTCGACGCGACGTCTTTCGCCTCGGCCGGTGTCTTGGCGAGCTTCACGCCGCCCGCCTTGCCGCGGCCACCCGCGTGCACCTGCGCCTTCACTACCACCGTGCCGCCGAATCGCTTCGCGATCCGCTCCGCCTCCTCCGGCGTCGACGCGACCTCGCCTGGCGGAATCGGAATTCCCTCCTGACGAAAGATCTCTTTCGCCTGATATTCGTGAATGTTCACTCGGTCTCCAATGTGATCGTCGTTCCGGCTTCGCCGCGCACCGCTTCGCGGCCGCGACTCAGCTCGGTAATGATAGCGCGGCCACCCGTGTGCCGCACGAAATCGATCGCGGCGCGCACCTTCGGCGCCATGCTCCCTTCGCCGAATGCGCCGCGTGCATCCAGCTGCTCGGCCTCGACCGCGGAGATCCGGCGCAGCGCGCGCTGCGTCGGCGTGCCGTAGTCGAGGTACACCGCATCGATGTCGGTGAGGATGAGCAGCAGCTCGGCCCCGAGATCGCGCGCGAGCACCGCGGCCGCGAGGTCCTTGTCCACGACTGCGTCCACTCCCTCCCAGCCGAGCACCGGGTCGTGGAAGATCGGTGCGCCGCCACCGCCGCATGCGACCACGATCGTGCCGGCGCACACGAGCTGACCGATGACGCCGACCTCGTGGATGGCGACCGGGCGCGGGCTCGCCACCACGCGCCGCCACCGGCCCCGTGCGTCCTGCTTCACGGTGATCCCTTCGGCCGCCAGCGTGT
>DASSNR010000197.1:0-8700 GCA_035687925.1 Gemmatimonadaceae bacterium
GTGAGTTTGGACATGAGCTACCAGAGAGGAGAAAGGAGAAAGGAGAGAGGAGAAACGGCCTCGGAGACGAGAGCCTTCCCCCGGGAAGCGGTACCCTTCTCGTTTCTCCTTTCTCCTCTCTCCTCTCTCATCGCCCCTCTCCCGCAAACCGCTCCAGCGTCACCCCCTCCAGCTCCTCCCGCACCGCATCCACCTCGATCGTCTCGAGCACGTCGGCGGCGAAGGCATACGTCAGCAACGAGCGTGCGTGCTCGGCGCCGATGCCGCGGCTCTTCATGTAGAAGAGCGCGATCTCGTCCAGCCGGCCGACAGTCGCGCCGTGCGTGCACTTCACGTCGTCGGCGAAGATCTCGAGCTGCGGCTTGGTGTCGACGCGCGCGTGCTCGGAGAGCAGGAGGTTGTTGTTCGTCTGCTTCCCGTCCGTCTTCTGCGCAATCGGCTGCACGTACACCTTGCCGTTGAACACGCCGTGCGAGAGGTCGTCCAGGATCCCCTTGTAGATCTCCCGGCTGAAACAGTTGGGCTTCGCGTGCTCGATGCGCGTCTGATGATCGACGTGCTGGCGGCCGCTCACCATGTAGAGCCCGTTGAGCGTCGCGCCGCACCCTTCGCCGTCGAGCACCGTGTAGATGTTGGTGCGCGAGAGTGCGGCGCCGGTCGCGAAGGAGAACGAGACGAAGTGGCTGTCGCGCCCCTGGTCGACTTCCACCGTGCCGACGTGGAACGCGCGCTCGCTCTCGCGCTGCACCTTGTAGTGTGTGAGCGTCGCGCCGTCCTCCACCGCGATCTCGGTGACCGCATTCGTGAAATACTCGGCCTCGCCGACCGATGCGTAGTGCTCGATCACCGTCGCCTTCGAGTTGCGGCCGGCGATGATCAGGTTGCGCGGATGCGCGACACTGCTCGCGGCGGCGCTGTCCGAGATGAACAGCAGATGAATGGGCGACGACACCACCACGTCAGCGGGGATACGGATGACCGCCCCGTGCCGCATGAACGCCGTGTTGAGCGCCGTGAACGCGTTGTCCGTCGTGTTCGCGAGCTTCGTGAGGTGACGCGACACGAGCACCGGGTCATCACGCAGCGCGTCCGCGAGGTCGAGCACGCGCACGCCCGCCGGCAACCGCTCGACGAGCGAGAGCTCCGGCGCGTAGCGCCCGTTCACGAACACGATGTGGTTCCACTCCGGATGCCCGAACGAGAAGCGCTCGACGTCGGCCGACGTCGTCACCTGCGCGGGTTCGGCCAGGCGGAACTCACGCTCCGCGATCGGCGTCACGCTGGTGAAGTGCCAGTCCTCCACGCGCGTTGTCGGGAAGCCGAGGGTCGCGAAGCGCTCGATCGCCGCTCGGCGCGCGGACAGGAGCCACGCGGGTCCTTCACCGCCACCGTTCGATGCGACGGCCTCGAAGTCCTCGAGGTACGGCTGCAGAACGCCGGCGTCTACCGTTGTTCCGTGCGTCACGCCGCCGCCTCCTCCATCACCCAGTCGTAGCCGCGCTCCTCGAGCTCCAGCGCCAGCTCCTTCCCGCCGGACTTCACGATGCGCCCGTTCACGAGCACGTGCACGTAGTCGGGGACGATGTAATTGAGGAGCCGCTGGTAGTGCGTGACGACGATCGTCGCGTTGTCGGGACGCTTGAGCGTGTTCACGCCGTGCGCCACGATCTTGAGCGCGTCGATGTCGAGCCCCGAGTCGGTCTCATCGAGGATCGCGAGCTTGGGCTCGAGCACCGCCATCTGCAGGATCTCGTTCCGCTTCTTCTCGCCGCCCGAGAACCCGGCGTTGACGGACCGATTGAGCATCTCCTCGCTCATGTCGACGAGCTTGAGCCGCTCATCCATGATCCCGAGGAACTCGATCGGATCGACCTCCTCCTGCCCGTTCGCCTTGCGAATTTCGTTGTACGCCGAGCGCAGGAAATACGCGTTCGACACGCCGGGGATCTCCACGGGATACTGGAACGCGAGGAAGACGCCCGCCTGCGCGCGCACTTCCGGATCCATCTCGAGCAGATTCTGCCCGTTGTACGTCACCGTGCCGCCCGTCACTTCATACGACGGATGCCCGGCGAGCACCTGCGCGAGCGTACTCTTCCCCGAGCCGTTCGGCCCCATGACCGCATGGATCTCCCCCGCCTTCACCGTGAGGTCGATCCCCTTCAGAATTTCCTTGCCATCCACGGAGGCGTGGAGGTTTTTGATATCGAGCACGATTGATAGTTCCTCGAAGTTTGAGCCTTGAGCTCTGAGCTGTGAGCTTTGGGCTATGAGCCGGCTGTGAGCACGAGGCTCCACGGAGCTTTAAGCTCACAGCCTCACGCACAGCCCAAAGCTCACAGCTCAAAGCTCACACCTTCATCCCACACTTCCTTCCAACGTGATGCCCAGCAACTGCTGCGCTTCCAGTGCGAACTCCATCGGCAGATTCTGGAAGACTTCCTTGCAGAATCCCGAGACGATCATCGACACGGCCTGCTCGGCGCTCAGGCCGCGCTGCTTCAGGTAGAAGATCTGGTCCTCGCCAATCTTCGACGTCGATGCCTCGTGCTCGGTGATGGCCGAGTTGTTCTGCACCTCGATGTACGGGAAGGTGTGCGCCCCGCACTGGTTGCCGATGAGCATCGAGTCGCACTGCGTGTAGTTGCGCGCGCCCGTCGCCTTCGGCAGCACCTTCACCTGGCCGCGGTAGCTGTTGTTCCCGTGACCCGCCGAGATCCCCTTCGAGACGATGGTGCTCTTCGTGTTCTTCCCCATGTGGAGCATCTTCGTCCCCGTGTCCGCTTGCTGGTGGTTGTTCACCACGGCCACCGAGTACCACTCGCCCACCGAGTTGTCGCCCTGCAGGATCACGCTCGGGTACTTCCAGGTGATGGCCGAGCCGGTCTCCACCTGCGTCCACGAGATCTTGGAGTTGGCGCCCGCGCACTTGCCGCGCTTGGTGACGAAGTTGTAGATGCCGCCCTTTCCCTCTTCGTCGCCCGCGAACCAGTTCTGCACCGTCGAGTACTTGACCGTCGCGCCCTCGAGCGCGATGAGCTCCACGACGGCTGCGTGCAGCTGATTCGTCGACCGCTTGGGCGCCGTGCACCCTTCCAGGTAGCTCACGTACGCGCCCTCGTCGGCAATGATCAGCGTCCGCTCGAACTGCCCCGTGCCCTCGCTGTTGATGCGGAAGTACGTGGAGAGCTCGATCGGGCACTTCACGCCCTTGGGCACGTAGCAGAACGACCCGTCGCTGAAGACGGCGGCGTTGAGGGCGGCGAAGAAGTTGTCGCTGTGCGGCACGACCGAACCGAGATACTTGCGCACGAGCTCGGGGTGCGTGCGTACCGCCTCGGAGAAGGAGCAGAAGATGATCCCGTGCTGGGCGAGCTCCTTCTGCATCGTCGTCCCCACCGACACGCTGTCGAACACCGCATCCACGGCCACGCCCGAGAGCACCTTCTGCTCCGTGAGCGAGATGCCGAGCTTCTTGTACGTCTCGAGCAGCTTCGGATCGACCTCGTCCAGGCTGTTCAGCTTCTTCTTCGTCTTGGGCGCCGAGTAGTAGATGATATCCTGGTAGTCGATCGGGTCGTACGTGATGTTCGCCCAGTGATGCGGCTCCTGCATGGTGCTCCACCGGCGGAACGCCTTGAGCCGCCACTCGAGCAGCCACTCCGGCTCTTCCTTCTTGGCGGAGATCAGGCGGATGACGTTCTCGTTCAGTCCGCGCTCGAGCGTGTCCGCCTCGATATCGGTCACGAACCCGTACTGGTACTCGCGATTGACCAGGGTTTCGATTGAAGAGCTCATGCGTTCTCCGTCTTCACTTTGGTGTGATGCCGACGTCGGGCATCGGTGTTCGTCGTTACGTTCGCGCGTGCGGGCGATGATGTCGTGTGCGCAGCGTGCACTGCCGGTGTCGCGTGCACGGTGTACTCGCACGCGTTGCACCCCTCGAGGATGTGCGACTGTCGCTCGACCGATGCGCCGAGTGCGCCGGCGAGAAATCTCGCCTCGGCATCGCATACTTCAGGGAAGCGCTCGGCCACCGCGCGGATGGCGCAGTTGTGCTGGCGGATCGTCGCCTGCGTGGGCGACTCGGCTTCGGCTTCCGCCATGTACCCTTCCATCGTGAGCAGCTCGGCGAGTCGTCTCGCCCGCTCCGCAAGCGGAAGATCCGCGAGCTCGGGCGCCGCATCGTGCGTGCGCGACGTCCAGTGTCGCTCGAACATCTCGGCCACGCCCTCGACGCCGCTCACCTCGCGCACGACTTCCATTGCATCGAGGAGCGCAGGCTCGTAGGCACGCGGAAAGAGCGCGTCGCCCGCCTCGCTCAGCGTGAATGCGTACGTCGGTCCGCCGACGCCGCGCACCTCGCGATCGTGCCGCACGAGGCCGTCCGCTTCCAACTCCTTGAGGTGCCGGCGGAGGGCGTTCGGCGTGACCTCGAACCGCTGCGCAAGTTCTTTTGCGGTAAGGGGTTGCCACTTCTTGAGGGCTACGAGAATCTCGGCGCGGAGCCCTCGGAACCCGGCCACCGATGCGGATGCCAGCTGCATAACGAAGTAATTTAGTCCCCTTTTCGGAGACCGTCAACGAAAATGTGGACGAATTCGCTGGTGCTCACCGGCCGAAATCGACTGCGGTCGTGTTGCCGCCGCTCACGATCACGCCCACGCGCTCACCCGGCTCCGGCTGATAGCTGCCGCTGAGCACAGCCGCGAACGCTGCCGCACCACCCGGCTCCGCCACGATGCGTGCAACCTTCCAGAGCGTGTGCTGCGCGCTCCGGATCGCGTCGTCCGTCACGAGTGCGACGCGGTGCACGTAGCGCTGCGCGATCGGGAACATGAGCTCGCCCACGCGGCGCGGCGCGAGCGAGTCCGCGGCGATGCTCCCTGCTTCCGCATCCACGGGTCGGCCGGCCTCGAGCGCCCTGGCGAGCGTGGGCGCGCCTTCAGGCTCGACGCCAATCACGCGCACGCCACCTGCGTACCATGCGGCGACGCCGCCGATCAGTCCGCCGCCGCCGACGGCCACGAGCACCGTGTCGAGCTCGGGCGCCTGCTCCTCGAGCTCCAGGCCGATTGTTCCCTGACCGAGCAGCGTCTCACGCTGGTCGAACGCGTGGACCGGGAGCGCGCCCGTGCGCGCGGCCCACTCCTCGCTCGCCGCCAGTGCATCCGCGTAGCGCTCGCCAGTGACGATGAGCTCCGCGCCGTACTCGCGGATGCGCTGCATCTTGGCCGGCGATGAGATGCTCGGCACGAAGATCGTCGCCCGCACGCCGAGCCGTTTGCCGGCGTAGGCGACCGCCGCGCCGTGATTGCCCCCCGACGCAGCGACGACGCCGGCCTCGGGGACGTTCCGGCCGAGCAGGTTCGCGAAGGCGCCGCGCGCCTTGAACGATCCCGAGTGTTGCAGCAGCTCCAGCTTGAGACTCGTGTGCACCGCGTCGAGTCCAAGCTCCGCGCCATCCAGCTCGACGACGGGCGTGCGGCGTACGTGCGGGCGGATGAGCTGCTCGGTGGCCGCAATCTGTTCGCGGTCGACTGTGACATCGAGTGGAGCGGTGGTCATGGTGCGGAAGATACAGCGCGGCTCCGAACGCCGCGGGCGTCAGCCGTGTCGTGCCGTGTGCCGTGCGGTCACATCGCGCTCATATCCGCAATCGCGCGCCGGAGTAGCGCCTTCGCGAGCTCCACCTTGTACGCGTTCCCCGCGAGTGGCCGCGCATCGTACAGCGCGCGCTCGGCGAGCGTCGCGACGTCGGATTCGTCGAGATTCCCGCTCGCCACGTCCTCCTCGATGGAAGACGTGACGCGCCACGGCGTAGGCGCGACGCCGCCCAACACGAGCCGGACGTCGCCGTCCTGCCGCTTCACGGCCGCGAGGCTCACGAGTGCGAAGTCCCAGCTCCCGCGCTGCATGAGCTTGTCGTAGCGCTGCCATCCGCCGGCGCTCGCTGCGGGGATCGTTACCGCGCTCACGAACTCACCGGGCGCGAGCACCGTCTCGCCATCGAGCCGCTCGGCGGGGAGCACGTAGAACATTTCGATCGGCACCGTGCGTGTGCCGTTGGGTCCCGCGATCTCGACCGTCGCCTCGAGTGCGGTGAGCGCGACCGCGGGATCGGATGGATGCACGATGTAGCACGGCCCGCCGCCGAGGATCGCGAGGTACTGGTTCTCACCCGTGGCCGCGGGGCACGTGTCGCCACCGTTCTTCAAGCACGGGATGTTGCGACGGAAGTACCAGCAGCGCGGACGCTGGCACAGGTTGCCGCCGATCGTCCCCATGTGGCGGAGCGCGGTGGTGCCGACCGCAGCGCACGCGCTCGCGAGGGCGGGGAAGCGCTCGCGGATCATCACGTTCGTGGCCAGCGTGTTCACGCGCACCGCGGCGCCGATGCGCACGCCGCCATCATCCGCCTTCGTGATGTCGCTCGCGCCCGCGATGTAACGCAGATCGACGAGCGCGTCGGGGCGCGCGAGATCCTCCTTGAGAAGGACGAGCAGATCGGTGCCGCCGCTCATGGGGCTGGTGCGCGGCGCGGCGAGTC
Source organism: Gemmatimonadaceae bacterium (assembly GCA_035687925.1). GTDB lineage: Bacteria > Gemmatimonadota > Gemmatimonadetes > Gemmatimonadales > Gemmatimonadaceae > DASSNR01. The sequence goes on from DASSNR010000197.1 coordinate 6,551, forward strand.
GTCGCACGGCATCGGGCAGCGATGCCGCCCGCTCGTATTCGAAGGGATGCACTGGCGTTCTCGAGGTCGAGTAGTGACTTTATCGCTGGGCGTCCGCGATTTCCAGAGCGAAACCCGTACCGGCGCCGCGCGTCTTCTGCATGATGCTTCGCGATTGCAATATGCGCCGCAGTGCGTGCCTCCCCTCCGTAGCTATGTCCCGCCGCTTCCCGCCGCTCGTCGTCCTGCTCCTCGCGAGCCTGTCGTTTCTTGCAGCCTGTCGGTCCGGCGAATTCGCCGGGCGTATGAGCGCCGCGGAAGCCGCTGCGCGCGCCGACACCGTCACCGGTCTCGATGTCGGACCGAGCGTTGCCGATACGATGTCGATGGCCGCGTATTCCGCGCCGGAGCCGGTCGTACCGCGCGCCACATCGTCGCGCCCCGCGCGCCGGCTCAGCGCCGAGGCCGATTCGATCGCGCAGACGCTCGTCTTCTTCGTGAACGGGCAGAGCTGGTTCACCGCGGCCGCGCGCCGCAAACGGCTCGTCGTCGACATCGGGCGAGTGGACACGCGCATCCGCACGACGGCCGATCGCCGCGCGTACGAGGAGGCGGTGCACGCGATGTCGCCGCTCCACACCGGCGACCGGTTGCGCATCGACGGTCCGTGGGGGCGCACCGACGCGACCGTCTCCGGCTTCAGCGACGTGAATGGCCGCATCGTCGCGCTGCTCGAGCTCCCGTCGTTCGTCGACTCACTCGCCCGCGTGGCCGACGATGCGCTCGTCGCCGTCGCCACGCGCGCAGACTCCGCGATGCCGCCCGTCGTCGACAGCTGCGTGCGCGACAGCGTGAGCGCGACACTCGCCGCGCGGCTCGCCGTCGTGAGCGACTCGCTGCAGCAGCGCCTGCGCAGCGACACACTCCGCCTCCCCGACCGGCTCCGGCACTCCGTGTGGGTGCACGCGTCGCACGCCGTCGGATGCTTCGGGCCGGCGCGCGTGCTCCTCATGGTCACGATGGCGTCGTCCGGCTACGACTATGTGCGCGAGGTGGCCGTGCTGCTGGATGACACGGGCCGTGTGACCCCGCTCCGCATCAACGCGCTCCGCTTCAAGACGCACGAGATCCTCTCCGCCTTCGACGCCGACGGCGACGGCGTGGACGACATCGCGATCAAGGGGCGCGGCGACCGCGTCGGCGGGACGTCGGTCCTCCGCCTCGACCCCGCCCGACGCCGCCTCGACTTTCTCACGCAGGGGTTCGCGTGGGAAGGGATGTAAGCTATGAGCTGTGAGCTCTGAGCTTTGGGCTGTGAGTGTGGTTCTGAGCACGGAGATCAAGAACGCCTTTGGCTCACAGCCGGCTCACAACCCACAGCTCACAGCTCAAAGCTCAGAGCTGCTTCCCACCCCTTGCCTCTCCGCCCTCGCCCCCGCGATGATGCAGGCACCCGCGGCGCGAGGGCGCTGTGCGGCATTCGGCTGTCTCACGCATCACATCCACATGCCAGCAACCCGAAAACCGGTCAAGACCAACAAACGCTCGCCCAAGCGCGCGGCGAAGAATGGCGCACCTACGGCGCGCAAACAGCCCGACTATCCGTTCGTGCTTCGGAAATCCCCCATTCAGGGCACGGGCGCGTTCGCCACGCGCCGCATTCGCAAGGGGACGCGGATCATCGAGTACACCGGCGAGCGCATCTCGAACGACGAAGCCGACGTCCGCTACGACGACACGAAGATGGCACGCCACCACACCTTCCTCTTCAGTCTGGATGACGGCAACTGCGTCGACGCGGCCGTCGGCGGAAACGAGGCGCGCTTCATCAATCACTCGTGCGATCCCAACTGCGAGGCGGTGATCGTCCGCAAGCGCATCTACATCGAGGCCATCCGCACGATCCAGCCGGGTGAGGAGTTGTGCTACGACTACGCGTACGAGCGCTCGGACGTCTCCGACGAAGTCGACGAGCGCTTGTACGTGTGCCATTGTGGAGCGCCGAACTGCCGCGGAACGATTCTGGCGCCGAAGCCGGAACGCAGGAAGCGGAAGGCTGGAGGGAGGGAGTGAGTCAGTGGGTCGGTAGGTCAGTGGGTCAGACAAAGCCGGGGTTGTCGTTCCGAGCGCCAGCGAGGAATCCCGGCTCGGCGGACAACAGATCCCTCGCT
>DASSNR010000220.1:0-4156 GCA_035687925.1 Gemmatimonadaceae bacterium
GTGAGTCAGTCGGTCAGTGAGTCAGAAGCGGCCCGTAGGGGGAGATTCGCTCTCCCTACGGGCTTTTTCTGATCGACTGACGCGCTGATCGACTGACTCACTTCCCTTGCGGAACCGCCCCCACGCTCCCGGGTACCTCTAGGCTGAACCCGTTCCCGTGGAGCCTCCGGCCCTGATGGATTGTCGCGACTTTCGCAAGCAGCATCTCGCGTTTCTCGATCATACGCTCGCCGATGCCGACGTCGCGGCCATGCACGCGCATCTCGCCGAGTGTGATTCGTGCGCGCGGCACGACACCGCGATGCGTCGCGGGCTGTTGCTCTTCCGGAATCTCCCGTCCATCGAGCCGTCCCCGGACTTTCGCAATCGCCTGAACGCGAGGCTTCGTCAGGTCCATCAAGCCGAGCTTGCCGCTGCCGTCTACCGCGGCCCCGGGCTCGGCTCTTTTCTTGCCGCCGCCGCGGCTGTGGTGATGGTCGGCTTCGTGGCTGCATCCGCGCTCAACTGGAGCGCGCCGACGCGCGAGCTCGCGCTCTCCCCCGTGATCGCCACGAAGCCCGATCTGCCGCCGTCACCAATCGTCAATCAGGGCTTCGTTGCCTCCGCCTCCGCCGGGATGCCCATCTGGCCCGCCGCCGTCCTCGCCGAGCAGGTCCCCGTCCACTTCGCCACGGAAGAATTTCAGCTCGCAGGGTGGGGACAGTAGGAGCGAGCGGGATGCGCTATGCGCTATGCGGGATGCGCTATGCGGGAAGCGCAACGGCTCGTAGCGCGACGCTCTCACCCCCGAGGCCGTTCCCGCATCCCGCATAGCGCATCCCGCACTATATTCTCCCCATGCCCCCCGCCTCCGATCGCGCGTTCTGGAAGTCATTGCAGACGCGCTCCTTCGAGAGTGTCTACTACCTCTATGGTGAAGACGATTTCCTGAAGGAGCATGCGGTGCGGCAGCTCATCGCGAGCGCGGTGGACCCGGCGACCAGGGACTTCAACCTCGACGTGCGCAGCGCGGCCGAGCTCGATGCCGAAGCGCTGAGCTCGCTCGTCTCGACGCCGCCGATGATGGCCGAGCGGCGCGTCGTGGTCATTCGCGATGTCGCATCGCTCAAGAAGGACGTCCGCGCCGCGCTCGATCGGCATCTCGAGCGTACGGCCCGCGTCCCTACGCACTCGGCCGATATCGTGCTCGTGCTCGTCGCCTCGGGTGGAGAGAAGGCCAAAGCGGATCGGACGCTCGAGCATGCCGGGCTCGCGGTGGAGTTCCAACCGCTCACGGGCGATCGGGTGCCTCGATGGATCGCGCATCATGTGAGCACGGAGCTCGGCGGATCGATCACCCCCGGAGCGGCGGCGCTGCTGCAGGATGCGGTGGGGAGCGATCTCCCCGCACTGGCGGCGGAGCTCGACAAGCTCGTGAGCTACACGAATGGGGTGGAAATCGGTGAGGACGCGGTCTCGGCCGTGGTGGGTGTGCGGCGCGGTGAGACGTTGGGTGACTTCCTCGATTGTGTGGCGGCCCGTGACGCAGCCCGTGCGCTCGACATGCTGCATCACGTGCTCGAGCAGCCGAAGACCACGGGTGTCTCGATCGTCATGGCGCTCACCACGCAGACGCTGGCGCTCGCATGGGGCGACGTGCTGCGCCGCGAACGGGGGACGCCCCCCGCGCGACTCGAGGGCGAGCTCTTCGCGCTCCTCAAGAGCGCGTCGAGCGCGTACACGGGACGCTCGTGGGGCGAGGCGGTGAAGGCATGGGCGCGGTTCGTGGATCGATGGGATGCAGCTTCGCTCGACGCCGCACTCGCCGCGCTCCTCACGGCTGACATTGCACTCAAGGAGACGCGCGTCTCCTCCGATGAGCAGATCCTGACGACGCTCGTGCTCGCGCTCTGCGCCGGCGACGTGCGGGCGATGCGACCAGCCGCGCCGCGCCGCCGAGCCAGCGCACTGGTCTGACGGGCGCGACGCACCGCACCGCGTCGGCGGTGTGGTGCGTCGCTCGTGACCCGTGTCGATGTGAACCCTCAACCGTAGTCGTGTCCCATGATGCGCTCCATCGCTCTTCTGCTCGTTGCGCTCCCCGCCGTGGCTCTTGGCCAGCAGGCGGACAGCAGCGCTCGCCTGACCCTCAGCAGTCGGAGGACCGGCGCGATCGACAGCACGATGCGGCCTGATTCGGCAAGCATTGCGGAGGGCGCGACGAGTGCTGCGGTCGATTCCATCTTTCTGCGCGCGCAGCAGATGGTGGCGAACGGGCAGGGCGATGCGGGGCGCGCGCTGGTGCAGGCGCAGCTCGACTCGGCGCCCATCGGGTCGCCGCGCTACGTGACGGCGCTCTATTGGCGCGCCGTGGTGGCCGAGACGGCGGCCGGTGCCGAGCGCGACCTGCGACGGATCGTGATCGAGTTCCCGCTCTCGCCCGAGAGCGGCGATGCCCTGATGCGTCTCGCGCAGCTCGAGATGGCGCGCGGCGACCGGCAGCAGGCGCTGGAGCATCTCGATCGATTGCTGCTCGAGCATCCGAACAACCCGTCGCGCGGTCGCGCGGCGTTCTGGATGGGACAGCTGCTGCTCGAGAATGGCCAGACGGCGGCGGCGTGCGCTCGCCTCGCGCAGGCGTCGGCCGCGACGCCGGCCGGCGAGGTGGAGCTGCACAACCAGATCGCGTACTACCAGCAGCGGTGCGTCGGCGTCGACACGTCGGCGGCTTCAGGCACCGATACGGTGCGGCGCGTTCCGCCGACGCCGGATTCGGTCCCGGCGCCGACTCCGACAGTGCCGAGCCCGTCACGCGTCCCGGCGTCCGCGCCCTCGTCACGACCGGCGGCAGCGACCGCTGAGCCGCCGGTGCATCGCGTCGCCACCAACAGCACGCCCATGTACGCGAGCGGGTCGAGCGCCGTCGCGTCGCAGTCGGCAACACCCACGCAGGCGACGACCGCGCAGCCAGCGGCCGCGCGTCCAGCGGCTGCCCATCCAGCAGCGCCACGCGCGACGACCGCGCAGTCAGCGACTGCGCACGGAGCGGCCGCGCAGCCCGCGCCCGCACACGTCACGGCCTCACATCCCGCACCGTCGGGTGTATCGCGCAGCGCGACAGCCGGTCGCTACACGATTCAGATCGCGGCATTCACGTCGCGTGACGCGGCGGAGCGGCTGAGCGAGGGGCTCGTCTCGCGCGGATACGACGCGCGTGTCGTGGCGAGCGGGAAGTACTACCGCGTGCGCATCGGTCGGTACGCGACGCGCCACGAGGCGGTCGGCGCCGCCAAGGCGCTCCGGGCGCGGCACATCGATGGAATGGTAACGGACGCGGAGCCCTAGGTGAGTCGCGAGTCGGCCACGCCGCTCATGCAGCAGTACCGGGAGATCAAGGCGCGTCATCAGGACGCGCTCCTCTTCTTCCGGATGGGCGACTTCTACGAGATGTTCTACGACGATGCCGAAACGGCATCGCGTGTCCTGGGGCTCACGCTCACTGCGCGCAACAACGGCGGCGCGGCCGAAGTCCCGCTCGCGGGCGTCCCCGTGAAGGCGCTGAACGAGTATCTGCGGCGACTCGTCGCGCAGGGGTTTCGCGTCGCCATCTGTGAGCAGGTGGAAGATCCGAAGCTCGCCAAGGGGATCGTGCGACGAGAAGTCGTCGAGACGATCACGCCCGGCGCCGTGTTCGCCGACGATCTGCTCGACGGCGTGCGCAACAACTTCCTCTGCGCGCTGCACCGTGTAAACGGCACACTCGGCCTCGCTGCGGCCGATCTGTCCACGGGCGAGCTCCGCCTCATCGTCACGCCGCCCGACGATCTCGATGCCGTGCTCGCGCGACTCGCGCCCGGCGAGCTGTTGACCTGTCGCGGCGCGCGCCCCGAACGCATCGCGGCTGCGCGACGCGGCGACGAGAATGCGCTGATGACGGAGCGCGAGGCGTGGGAGTTCGACGCCGCGCTCGCGCGCGATGAGCTCGCGCGGCACTTCGAGGTCGCCTCGCTCGAGGGGTTCGGGCTTGGCGCGGACGACGACGCGGCGATCGGTGCGGCCGGCGCGCTGCTCCGCTACCTGCGCGAGTTGCAGCCGAGCGGATTGCCGCACCTCGCGCGTCCGGTCGTCGAGCGGCCGGGGAGCGTCATGCCGCTCGACGAGATGACGCGCCGCAACC
>DASSNR010000270.1:0-3495 GCA_035687925.1 Gemmatimonadaceae bacterium
CAGGTACTTGGTGGCCGAGTGGATCACGACGTCCGCGCCGTGCTCGAGCGCACGGAAGTTCACGGGGCTCGCGAAGGTGGAATCAACCACGAGCGCGATTCCGATCTCGCGCGTGAGACGGCGGATCGGCTCGAGGTCGAGCACGCGGCACGTGGGATTCACCGGCGTCTCTACGAAGATCGCACGCGTCTCCTGACGAAGATGGCTACGCCATGCGCGCGGCTGCGTCGGATCGACGAGGGTGACCGTGATCCCCATCGCCTTGAGCTCGGTCGTGAACAGACGATGCGTCCCGCCGTAGATCATCTCGCTGGCGAGCAGGTGATCGCCAGGACGCAGCAGGGCGAGGATGGCGCACGCCGTCGCCCCCATCCCGCTCGCGAGCACGATGGCCGCCTCCGCGCCCTCGAGCATCGCGAGGCGGCGCTGCAGCAGCTCGGCGTTCGGGTTGTTCCCGTAGCGCGCGTAGCGCAGCCCGCTCTCGGTGCCGACTTCCTGAATGAAGTTGACCGACTGATAGATCGGCTGGACGACAGAGGTATCGACGGGGTGCCCGTCTCTCCCGCCGTGGAGCGCGGTCGTGGACAGGCCGAAGTGCCGCGGTGATGCGGTCATGGGACGTCCTCGTCAGGCGAAGTTCATGCGGCTTGGCGGCGTGTCGGTGTCGATCTTGGTCACGCGTATGATCTCCGACGGCGACGCGCCGGCAACATCGCGGAGCACGACGCCCCCGCGCGGCAGTGTGTCGTCGATGTGGAGTGTGGCCAGCTCGTGCCGGCGCGGTCCGTGGACCCACACCAGCTCGCCATCCTCCATCAGGCGGTACGCGGCATCCTCGGGGCGCATGAAGATCGCGGTGCCGCGCTCGGGATCGCCCTGCCGCGTGGCGATGAGTCCGACCACCTGCAATGGTGGATTGTGCACACTACTCACTGCGCGGCTCCCACGGCGATGTACGCTTCATCGAAGCGCATCGCGAGCCCGCGTCCGCACAGCGTGTCGAGGAGTGCGACGGTCTGCTGCAGCTCCAGCCCCGCGGCGCGCGCGAGATCCGCGGGTGCCGTGCGGCCGAGCTGACACATCGTCTCCCACGCGTGACGCTCCTGCTCGTCGACCGTTCCCACGAGCATCACGCTGCCGGTGTCGACCCGACGCGCAACCGACGCGAGGCCGTGCCGCTCGAGCACCGTTTCGATGGCATCGAGGTGCGAGTCGCTCACACCACTCAACATAAAATAGATCTCGCGCGTGGCGCGCACGTCTGACGGCGTCATGTCGGCGAGCATGAGCGGTGTCGGCCCGCCGGCCGCCCGCGGCGCGCAATAGCGCAGCAGGAGCTTCGCCACGATCTCGTCGGCGCAGGAGAAATCGAGCAGCCCCACGTTGGAGAAGTCGATGACGGTGAGCGTCGGCCCACGCGATTGAGCGAGCTGCCGTTCGAGTGCATCGCGCACGGCGACTCCTGTGGGACGCGTCACCAGATCCGAGAACAGGTCGCACACAGTGCGACGGAGCACCGTGTTCAGGTCGATATAGTTGATCACCGCGCGGCTATCCGCTCAGGAATCGTGATCTGCATCTGCGCTCCCGGAAACGCGGGGAGCTGCTTGTCTAGCGGGACATCGTCATCCCAGCTGGGCACGATGGCGATTCTACTCGTTCCACTGCGAACCGACAACTTGCCGTCCCATCGCCCGATGTAGCGGCGAACGCCGGCCAGCCCCTGTCCGCGCCCCGGATCACGGAATCGGCTCACGCCGCGAATCACCGCTTCCTCGAGCGCGACGCCGTCGTCCCATCGATCGCCCAGCTGACGGCCCGGCGCCTGCTCCAGCGACGCGCGAAAGCCCATCCCCGCATCGCACACGGCGATCACCACGACGCGCCGGCCGAGCCGCTTCTGCCAGCGATAGGTCTGCACCGCGACCCATCCGCCACGCCCCGCGTGCTCGACGATGTTCTGACACGCCTCGGACAACGTCATCGCGAAGCCCATCGTCGCCTTGGCATCGAGGTTGAGCTCCTTGACCAGGATGGCCTGCGACTTCTGCTGGATGCGTCCCACGACCTCGTGCACGTCCTCGCTCTTCCCCACGGGCGTGATCTCGAGCAGGACGTCGGACTCGCCGCTCCCACGAGCGCGAGGAACGTGCCCGTGCAGCTCGAACAGCTCCGCGGCGTGTGTGAAGAAGCCCGTGCGCGCCCAGTAGGAGCCGGTGTCCTCGGCCTCCGGCGCGTAGAGCGTGGGCCGCTCGGCGCGCGATTGCGCGAGCGTGAGGAGCGCGGTGAGCCCGTACGGCGACGCCCACCGCGTGTGGCGTGCATCGAGAAGGACCTTGTCGTCCTGTGGGATGGGCTCCAGTCGCGCGAGCACCGTCTCGAAGGTTTTGTCGTCGAGCGAAGGCGGGATGTTGATGACCGTCGTCATTGAGGGATGAGTTCTCCGCGCAGATGCCGGGACAGCCCCGTTGCGCCCCGGTGCTCGACGTTCCGGGCCGCGGCTCGATGCGCCGTGCGGATCGCATCGTCCAACGATTCGCCGGCGAGGAGCCGGGAGAAATATGTGGCGCCCCACACGTCGCCGCACCCCGTCGGGTCGCCCTCGAGCCCCACGCGCTCGGCGGGGACGCGCGCGGTGCGCGCGGGGCCGAGCGGAGCGCCGAGTGGACGCGGACGATCGAGATCGGCGATGCACGCGAAGTCGGGCGCGGCGAAGTACGCGGCACCGCGACTGCCGAGTGTCACGACCAGACATCGCACGCCGCTCGCGAGCGCCGTTGCGGCGAGCGCCAGCGGATCGGGCGCCATCATCGCGAGCTCATCCTCGTTCACCTGCAGGATGTCGAAGCAGCGGCACCACTCGGCGACGTTCGGCAGCGGCTGCAGCGTGCGCCATCCGCTCGGCTGCACCGCCATGACGAGCATGTGCAAGTCACAGTAGATCGGCCCGCGGAAGTGCTGGCGAATGAGCTGCGAGGTCTCGAGGTCGAGCTCCCAGCCGCTCAGGAAATTGATGTAGAGCGCATCGAGTCCGGCGAGCAGCGGCTTGAGCCCGAGCCAGCTCCATCCCGGCACGCCGCCCGTGAGCCGCTCCGCCCGGCGCTCGCTCGTCTCGTAGCGCAGCTCGACCCGATTGTTCGGGTACGGCACCTCGATGAGCGCCGCGTCGGACGCGATGTGCCGCAGCTCGTGCAGGTAGTTGCGCGCGCGGGCGGCGAGGTCCGCGCCCACCTTGATGACGGGAACGATCTCCCATTCATCAGAGAGTGCGGCGTCCAGCCCCGCGAGCGCGTACGTGATCCCGCCCCACTCCTGCACGGGCGCCGACCGCGGATCGCGTCCGTGAATCGTGTCCCAGACGAAGGTGCCGATGACGCCGAGGCGCTTCTTTCGGGATGCGGGATGCGGGATGCGGGATGCGGAACTACCGGGATGCGGGATGCGGGAAGCGGGAAGCGCAACGGCCTCGGGGGTGAGGGCTTCTTCGCCACGAGC
>DASSNR010000273.1:0-15813 GCA_035687925.1 Gemmatimonadaceae bacterium
GCGCTCTCGGGTGCCATCGCACGGCTCGCGGACGACGAGGGGCTGCGCCGCGACTGGGCGGACCGGTGTCGCGCCCACGCGCGCACGCACTTCTCTGCCGCCACACATCTCGAGGCGCTCGTCACGGCGCTGCGTGAGCACGCGCGAACCCCGGTGCTGCGCACGGCGCGTCGTGCGCACGATGTCGCACGCGCCCGCGTCGGCACCGTGCCGGCAGCGCCTCATGGCTGATCGCATCTCCCCCCGTCGGTCGTCGTGGAGCCGTCGTGACTCGCACGTTTCATCGCGTTCACATGCCATTGTTCCAGTCGTCTCGCCGCGTCATCGCGGTCGAGCTTTCGTGCCGTCTATCCGCGTCCTACTGCACAGCGCGCCGATCGTCCGCCGACGTGTCGCGAACCGCTCGCGCCACGTAGTCGGCCAGTGCGTCCCGCCCGAGCTCCACGCCCGGACGGACCGGGACCACGATCCCATCGTCCGTCGCTCCCAGACACGACTCGCCGACGATCGTCTCGATGCGCGGATAGCTCTGCCGCGCGATCGAGGCGATCGTCCGGTTCAGCGCTCCGGACGATTGCACATAGCGGGCCGCGGCATCGCGCAAATTCATCCGTGTGCCTCCGGGGCCGTCGCCGTTCGACGGCGGGTGCGCCGCGTCACCGACAACGGCGACGCGGGCCAGCGGCAACTCGAACGCGCCGCTCAGCGCCTCCCAACTCCGGGTGACGACGTGGCGCTCGAGCGGGATGGCCGGCGTCGCACCAAGGCGTGTGAGGCGTCGCTCCCGCCCGGCGTCGAGTAGACGCGACAGTGCGTCCATCACCTCGTCCACCGAAATGCTCCGCAGGCAGAACAGCGGCCCGCACGTCCATCGCACGCACGGCGAACAGGGCACCCGATAGCGGAACGCGACGGCGGGTGCGGGTCCGAGCGGGTAGGGTCCCCAGCGCCGATCGTCTTCCGCGCCGAGCAGGGCGACGACCGGCGTACCGCACGCGCGCGCCAAGTGCATCGCCCCCGTGTCGTTGGAGACGCAGGCATCGCTCCGATCGAGCAGCCCGATCAGTGTCGGAATGTCCACGAGCCCCACACCGCTGTGCGCCCGCGTCCGGAGGCTGTCGGGCAGCACACGGCGAATCGATTCAATGAGCGGCGCCTCGTCCTCGACGCCGGAGAACACGACGCGCAGCTCTGGTCGAGCGGCGAGCAACCGGCACACGAGCTCGGCGAAGCGCTCTGCAGGCCATCGGTGCGAGGGCTTCTGTGATCCCGGATGGACGGTGAGCACGGACGCGTCCGCCGGAAGCTCGAGCTGCTCGGCCAGGCGCGCCATCCCGCGCGCGGCCGTGTCGGTGAGTCGTACGCGCGGGATGCGCGCATCCCCCTCGACCGGTCCGCTCAGCGCTTCGACGAGCGCGAGATTGTTGTCCGACTCGTGCCGCGTGATGTCGAATGGGACGACGCGCGTGTTGAGCCGCTGGAGGGGATGTCCGTCGTCGAGCCCGATGCGAAACGGCGCCCCGCTCAGGAGCGCCTCGCGCAGCAGGAAGTAGCGCCCGCCCGAGATCACGAGGTCGAACCCCTCGGCGAACAGCTTGATCGCGCCCGCGAGCTGCGCGGTGCGCGACGAGCGATCGAGGTGGTCGAGCACGCGCACCTCGTCGATATCCGTCGAGCCCTCGACCACGGCGCCCGCAGACATCCCGCGCTGCACGCCGAGCACGATGCGCGCATGTGGGTAGCGCTGCCGCAGCGCGCGGAGCGTCGGCAGAAAGACGACGAGATCCCCGAGCCGCGTGCGACGCGCGACGAGAATGCGACGAATAGCAACCGGTCGCCGTCCGAGGAGTAGACGCGCGCCCAACCGAGCGGCCCAGTAGATCCGCCCCGCGCCACTGAGTATGAGAAACGGCACGCGCGCACGGGGCGACAGCGCCTCCGATTCGAGCGCCGTCGGGGATGCCGGCTGGATCGCACGCGGATTCGCGTCCTGGGGACCGGCTGTTCCGATATCCGGTGCAGATATGGCCGTCGTTGTCGACGTGCCGGGTACGGGCACCTCGAGGCGCCTTGCGGCTGCGTTCGTCCCGCGCGTACGACGACCTCCAGGCCGCACCAGCGTCGGCCACTCCGGACGCTGCGCGAGTGCCTCCTCGAGTCGCTGCTCCAACACGTCCACGCGAGCATCCCAACTATTCTCGGCTGCGAACCGGAGGCGCTGCTCGCGCCCCGCCGCGGGATCGACAAGCGCTGCCGCCACTGACGCGCGAAACACGTCGGGCGAATCGGCCAGCGTCACCACATCACCCATGCCGAGCAGTGCGTTCACCGGCGTCGCGACCACAGGCCGTCCCGTCGCGAGATACTCGTACACCTTGAGCGGACTGCACGCCTGCGTGAGCGGCGTGAGACGATAGGGCGCGATGCAGACATCGATCGCCCCGAGCACACTCGGCAGCATCTCGTACGGTTGATGCCCGAGCAGATGGATGTTCGGCCGCGCGATGAGCGCACTCACGTCCACCCCCTGCTTCACCCGCCCCGCGAGCACGATGTGCCAGTCGGGCCGCGCACGTGCCAACGCGACGAGCAGCGCCTGGTCGATCCGCTCATCGATCTGTCCGACGAAGCCCAGCCGCGGGGAGGGGAGCGACGCTACCGCCGGATGCGGGACGGCGCGCGCGAGGCGCGCCGGTGCGAAATGATCGACGTCGGCCGCGCTCTCGAGGAGATAGGTGCGCGGCTGCAGCGCCGACAGTCGCGCGTACAGACGCGGCGAGATGGCGAGCACCACATCCGCGTTCCGGGCGAGCCGCTCCTCTACCGCGCGGATTCGCTGCCGCTCCTCGAGCGGCATGGTGCCGAACGCCGTCGCTTCGTCCACAGCGTAGTAGATCCGCGCCCGGGGACGCACCATCTCGAGCAACGGCTCGGCGCTCGGGTGATGCGCGAGCGCGACGCCGTTTCGGAATCCGAGGTGCGCGGCGAGTGCGGCGAGTCGACGCGGGCGCAGCCAGTGATTCACCCGCCATCGTAGCGGCGGCGCGTGGCGATGCGTGTAGACGAAGAGCCCGGGCGCGAGATCGCGAACGCCGAACTCCGTGGTGACCGGCGCCAGCGAGCGCATCGACTCGCGGAGCCCGGCCACATCTTCCATCGACTGCGGGTCCACGTACAACACCCGGTGCCCTCGCCGAGCGAGCCGGGTCATGAGCTGCTGCTTACCGGTCCAGCAATAGTCCCAGTTCTGCTGCCCGAAGCACACCACGTCCATACCGCGTGCCCTGAGCACGATACGTACCCGGGCGCGCGCGCCAGTCGCCCAGCGATCCCGCGCGAAGGGGTGTCATCCCGAGCGTGAGCGAGGGATCCCGCTTGCAGCCCGAGATTTCTCGCTTACGCTCGGAATGACAATGTGGTGTGAGACGATCGCGTTACGGCGTGGTGCGCGTGAACGGCAGCCCGGCGTGGCCGAGCGCGTCGGGCTTGCTGAAGAGCATGTGGACGAGACGAATGCGCCCGATCGTGAACGCGTGCGCGGACGCCGCCATGTAGAGGCGCCACACCCGGTACGTCGCCTCGCTCGTCAAGCGAATGGCTTCGTCCTTGTGCGCCTCCAGCCGACGCACCCAGTGCCGCAGCGTGAGCGCGTAATGTTCGCGCAACTCTTCCACGTCGCGCGTCTCGAGCCCCGCCGCCGATGCGTCGTGCTCCACCTCCTCGAGCGGGAGCAGCTCGCCGTCCGGGAAGACGTAGCGATCGATGAATGTCCCGCGCTTCCACACGGTGCGCGCCACCCAGCCGCGCCACCGGTTGAACGGCGGCATCGAGCTCGCAATGATCCCGCTGTTCAGGAAGAGCCCGCCCGCCTTCAGCAGGCGATTCGCCTGCTCGAAGTACTCGCGCATCTTCGCGCGCCCCACGTGCTCGAACATCCCGACGCTCACGGCCTTGTCGAACGTCCCCTCACCGGGGAGCGATCGGTAGTCGCGCACCTCGATCTGGCATCGATCGGAGAGCCCCGCCTCCGCGACCCGCTCGCGCGCAATCTCCGCCTGCGCGTTGCTCAGCGTGATGCCCAGCGCTCGCACGCCGTAGTGCTTCACCGCATGCAGAATCAGCCCGCCCCATCCGCACCCGAACTCGAGCAACCGCTCGCCCGGCTGGAGACGCAGCTTGCGGCACAGGTAGTCGAGCTTCGCGCCTTGCGCGCTGTCGAGGTCCTCGGTGCCGTCGCCGAAGTAGGCGGCCGAGTAGACCATCCGCTCGTCGAGCCACAACTTGTAGAAATCGTTGCCGACATCGTAGTGAAAGCGGATCGCCTCGGCGTCGCGCTGCGGCACGTGCTGCGGACCGAACGATTCGAGCCCTGTCGTGTGGCGCAGCTCGCCATCCGCAACGGACGCGTGCTTCGGGAGCGACAGCAGGTGCGTCGTCAGTCTCGCGAGCGTCCGTGGGGCGCGCAGCCGCTCGGCGATCTCATCGCCGAGCGCGGTGGCGGCCTCCATGTTCCCTTCGATCTCGAAATCGCCGCGCACGTAGGCTTCCGCCATCGCGATCTCGGATGGCGGCAGGAACATCCGCCGGAGCGCGGCGGGATGACGGAGAACGATGGTGAAGGGGACGGAGTCCAGTCGCGAAGGGTGCTCCACGCTCCCATCCCACAGTCGCACGGCGAAGGTGCGCTCCTCGGGCGGCCCGAAGATGAGCGACAGCGCATCGCGCGTGGTATGGAGTGTGGGATCGGCGACAGCACGAGCTGTCGCCCCCTGCGAGCGGAGCAGTTGCGGCTGGGTCATACGAGTGTCCTCCCCACAGCATCACGTGCCGCCCGGGGAGGACCGTCGTGTCGCGCCCCGGGCGCGATCACACCTTCGACTTCACAAAACATTCCAGCGGCCGATCGTCACACGGACCCTGTCCGTGCCTCATGACGCGACCGCGCGCCCGTCAGAGCGATCGCTCAGCGCTCGTTGCGAGGGTCCGTGGGCTTGGTGCGAACGAGCCGGCTGCCGATGAGCTTCGTCGTCAGGATGGTGAACATCGGCGTCAGGAAGATGCCGAGCAGCGTGTTGAGCCAGATCAGCGCGATGAAGAAGGCGCCGAGCCCAAGGCTCACCCAGATGAGGCCAAGCGGTCCGCCGGAATCCAAGGTCGTCCTCTCGAAGTCAGAGCGAAAGTGAGTGAACTGCGAATAATGTATGGGGCGAGAAGGGGGATCGGAAGTGTGAGTGGTGAGCTGTGGCTCACAGCGCAAGACCCACCCCCCTCTTTCCCGTTAGATTTCCCCCATGTCGCCTCCCACCTCCCGCATTGACGACGCTGTTCGCGACACGTTGCGGTCGCATGCGCGCGTGGTGCTCGCCGTTTCCGGGGGGCGCGATTCCATGGTGATGCTCGATGCGGCGGCGCGCGTGGCAGGGGAGCGCATCGCGGCGGTGGCGACGTTCGATCACGGCACGGGGCGCGCGGCCGCGGAGGCGGCGGCGCTCGTGGAACGGCGCGGCGTCGAGCTGGGGTTGCATGTCATCCGTGGGCGGTCGACGGACGCACCGCGGAGCGAAGCGGCGCTGCGCGAGGCGCGGTGGGATTTTCTGCACGACGCAGCGGCTTTTGAAGGTGCACCGATCGCTACGGCGCACACGCGGGACGACCAGGTAGAGACCGTGCTCATGCGCGCGTTGCGCGACGCCGGTGCGCGCGGCCTCGCCGGCCTGTATGCATCGAGCGATGTCCTCCGTCCGTTGCTCGACGTCTCACGTGCGATGGTCGCGGAGCACGCGGAGTCGCGCGGTGTCGCGTGGGTCGATGATCCGTCGAATGCGTCGCGCGACTACCTGCGGAACCGCATCCGGCTCGATCTGCTTCCCGCGCTGGAGCGTGCGGACCCGGATCTCCCAGGTGCGCTTCTCGCGCTTGCGCGCCGTGCGGCCGAGCTGCGCCGGGATGTGGAGGCGTTCGTCGCCCACGAGCTTCCGCACCGCGTCAGCGGACGCACGCTCTTGGTTGCCCGGGGAGAGCTGTTGCGCTATGATGGGCAAGGCTTGCGACTCCTCGGTCCGGCGCTCCTCGCGCGCGTCGGCATCACGCTCGATCGCCGGGGAACCCACCGGCTCGCGGAGTTTATTATTCGAGGGAAGAACGGGGGGCGAATTCAGCTCTCCGGCGGTTACGAAGCGATTCTGCACCGCGACACGCTCCAGGTGCGCCCCCGGCCGCGCGCCCACGCAACGGCGAGCGGCATGACCAACGGGGGCGCATATTCGTTGAAGGGAATGGTGGACGCCGCAGGCTGGCGGTTTCGCCGAATCGCGACGCCGGCCCACGGTGTCCAATTCGAGCGTGACGCGCTCTGGATGGCGGCGCTCCCCGCCGACGAGCCGTTGACCGTACGGGCGTGGCGACCGGGGGATCGGATGGTGCCGCTCGGTGCATCGAGTGAGCGACGCGTGAAGGGACTGTTGCGCGACGCCGGGATCGATGCACCGAGCCGGGCGGGGTGGCCGGTGGTGCTCGCCGGCGATCAGATCGTCTGGATTCCTGGAGTACGCCGCAGCACCGCGGCAACTGCACGGCCCGGTCGGCCGGTGTTGGTATATCTCTGTGAGCGGATCGACGACAGCTGATCCCCGCCTTGATGGCCGAGCCGTCAAGCGGATTGTCTATAGCGCGGAAGCCATCGCGCAGCGCGTGCGTGAGCTGGGCGCCGAAGTCACGGCGCAATATCCCGACGGCGAGTTGCTGGTCCTTGGGCTTCTCAAGGGCAGCTTCATCTTTCTGGGCGACCTGGTGCGCCATATCGAGCGGCCGCTCCAGGTCGATTTCCTGGTCGCGTCCAGCTACGGCAACGAGACGACGTCCAGCGGCAATGTGCGCCTGACCTATGCGCCGGAAACAAAACTCGAGGGCAAACACATTCTTCTAGTGGAAGACATCGTAGATTCCGGGCGAACGCTGACCAAGCTCACGGACGTGCTTTCCGTGCAGCGTCCGCAGTCGCTCGAAATTTGCGCATTGCTCCATAAACAGGTGGCTACGGAGCTGCGCTATCCCGTGAAGCTGGTGGGATTCGATGCGCCCAACGAGTTTTTGGTGGGATACGGCCTGGACCACGCTGAGAACTTTCGGCATCTGCCCTATATCGCGAGCTTGCAGTAATGGCTGACAGAATGCCTCCGCAGAAGAACGGCAACAATAACAAGAAGGACTCCGGATGGGGACGGTATTCGAAGACCATCTCTTTCTGGATCCTCATCATCCTCATCCCGATCGCGTTCATCCAGTTGACCGGTGCGCGCTCCGATGACTCGCCCGAGATCGACTACACGCAGTACAACGAGCAGCTGCAGGACAACAACGTTGCCAGCGTGGTCATTCAGGACGGCAAGGTCATCACGGGTGAGTTGAAGCATCCGATCTCCGTGAAGGGGCACGACACGGACAAGTTCACCGTGCGGCTCCCGGTGCAGAACGACTCCAAGGAAGTGGAGCGTCTGCGCGACCATAACGTGAACATCGCCGCGCGCGACGCGAAGCAGTCGTTCGCGACGTATCTCCTCACGTTCGTGCCGTACATCCTCATCTTCGGTCTCTGGATCTTCCTCTTCAAGCAGATGCAGGCCGGAGGCGCGAAAGCGTTCTCCTTCGGGAAGTCGAAAGCGAAGCTCCTCACGGGCGACACACCCAAGGTGACGTTCGCCGACGTCGCGGGCGCCGATGAGGCCAAGGGGGAGCTGCAGGAGATCATCGAGTTCCTGAAGGATCCGCAGAAATTCACCAAACTCGGCGGGCGTCTCCCGAAGGGCGTGCTCCTCGTGGGCCCGCCGGGCACGGGGAAGACGCTCCTCGCGCGCGCCGTCGCCGGTGAGGCCGGCCGCCCCTTCTTCTCGATGTCCGGTTCCGACTTCGTGGAGATGTTCGTGGGCGTCGGCGCGAGCCGCGTGCGCGATCTCTTCGAGCAGGGGAAGACACACGCGCCGTGCATCATCTTCATCGACGAGATCGACGCCGTCGGTCGTCACCGTGGTGCTGGTCTCGGTGGCGGGCACGACGAGCGCGAGCAGACGTTGAATCAGCTCCTCGTCGAGATGGACGGCTTCGAGTCGAACGAAGGCGTCATCCTCATCGCGGCGACGAACCGTCCCGATGTGCTCGACCCCGCGCTCCTGCGCCCGGGTCGCTTCGATCGGCAGGTCGTCGTGGATGCGCCCGATCTCAAGGGGCGTGAGGAGATCCTCAAGGTCCACATGCGCAAGGTCCCCGTGGCCGACGACGTCGAGGTGACCGTGCTCGCGCGCGGCACCCCGGGGATGTCCGGCGCGGACCTCGCGAATCTCGTGAACGAAGCAGCGCTGCTCGCCGCGCGGCGCGGACACGACAAGGTCTACTTCCTCGATCTCGAGGAAGCGAAGGACAAGGTCATGCTCGGCGCCGAGCGGAAGTCGATGGTGATGAAGGAGGAGGAGCGCCGGAACACCGCGTACCACGAGGCCGGCCACGCCGTGTGCGCGATCAAGACCACGGGGTGCGATCCGCTCCACAAGGTCACGATCGTCCCGCGCGGGCGCGCGCTGGGGCTCGCATTCACGCTGCCCACGGAAGACCGGTACTCGGTGAGCCGCCAGCAGATCGAGGCAATGCTCGTGATGACGTATGGTGGACGCGTGGCGGAGGAGCTCGTCTTCGGGTACGATCGCGTGACCACGGGTGCGGCCAACGACATCCAGAAGGCAACCTCGCTCGCGCGGCGCTACGTCTCGCAGTGGGGATTGTCGGATGCGATCGGGCCGGTGCTCGTCGGCGAGAACGAGCAGGAGGTCTTCCTCGGTCGCGAGCTGACACACCGTCGCGAGGTATCCGAGAAGACGGCGCAGCTCGTCGACGCCGAGGTCACGCGTCTGCTCAACGAGTCGTACGAGCGCGCGAAGACGACGCTGACCGAGAACCGCGCGCTGCTCGACTCAATCGCCGGCGCACTGCTCGAGCGTGAGACGCTGACGGCCGAGGACATCGAGATCCTGATCAAGGGCGGGACGCTTCCGCCCCCCAAGACCTCTCCGTCGCCCGCTCCTCGTCCGATCGCGGCGCAGCCCGTCACGCAGCCCAAGCCCGCCAAGCCGCCGCTCCTCGGCGGCCCCGAGGTGGCGCCGGCATGAGTTCGGGACTCGGGACTCGGGACTCGGGACTCGGGAGCGACCTCGGCGGTGAGGGCCGTCTCTCCACGAGCCGTGCCGAGTCCCGAGTCCCGAGTCCCCAGTCCCGATGACTCCGCGCTCATGGCACGTCCGCGGCCGGATCCTAGTGCTGGACCGGCCGCGGATTCTCGGCATTCTCAACGTTACCCCCGACAGCTTCAGCGACGGGGGTAAGTTTTTTTCTGCCGACCAGGCTATCGACCACGCGACACGGATGCTCGAGGACGGGGCCGACATCCTGGACATCGGCGGTGAGTCGACGCGGCCGCAGGGGGCGGTGCCCGTGGATGCGGAGGAGGAGCGCCGGCGCGTGCTCCCGGTGGTCCGCGCGATGCGTGAGCGGTTCCCGGAGTGCTATCTCTCCGTGGACACGGTGAAGAGCGACGTGGCGGAGGCGGCACTCGCGGCGGGGGCGGACATCATCAACGACGTGTCTGCGTTTCGGCTCGATACGCGCATGGCGGCGGTGTGTGCGGCCGCGGGTGCCGGGGTCATCCTCATGCATTCGCGAGGGAGCGTACAGGATATGGCGACGTACGCGCACGCGTCCTATGGCGCGGAGGTGATCGCCGATGTCATCGACGAGCTCGTCCAGGCGGCGGGGCGCGCCGAGCGGGGGGGCGTCGCGCACGACGCGATCGCGCTCGATCCCGGAATCGGCTTCTCGAAGCGCACCGAACACTCCCTCGCCGTGCTGGCACGACTGGAGCGATTGACCGCAATTGGCTATCCTGTGGTGGTCGGTGTGTCGCGCAAACGATTCGTGGGGGAGCTGAGCGGCGTGAGCGTACCGGCCGAGCGTGTGGAGGGGACCACCGGCGCCAATGTGATGGCGCTGGCAGCTGGTGCCCGACTCTTCCGCGTGCACGATGTGCTGGCCGCTCGGCGAGCACTCGATGTGGCGTGGGCCATCGAACAGCGCAGGATCATGGTGTGAGCATCTTCGACCAGTTCCGCTTTCTCACCTTCGGGTGGCGCGACGCGATCGAGATCGTCGTCGTCGCATACCTCATCTACCGGCTGCTGCTCCTGATCCATGGGACGCGCGCCGTGCAGATGCTGTTGGGGATCGTGGTGCTGGTATTCGTCTACGCGCTCGCGTGGCTGTTCAAGCTCACGATGCTCATCTACCTGCTCAAGTTCGTCTTCGCGTACGGCGCGTTCGCGGCGATCGTCGTCTTCGCGCCGGAGATTCGTGCGGCGCTCGCGCGACTCGGCCAGTCGCCGGTGACGCGACTCTTCCGGCGGCTCGAGGTGAGCGAAGTCGCCGAAGAGATCTCGGATGCGGCGGAGCGACTGAGCCGCTCGGGAATCGGGTGCATCATCGCACTCGAGCGTGAGGTCGCGCTCGGTGAGTACTGTCAGACGGGGACGGAGCTGCAGGCGAAGGTGAGCGCGGACTTGCTCGCGACGATCTTCACGCCGTACTCGCCGCTGCACGATGGTGCCGTGATCGTTCGCGGCGACACGATCATCGGCGCGGGGTGCATCCTCCCACTCTCGCAGGAGCCGATGCTGGATCGCTCACTCGGCACGCGTCATCGCGCGGCGCTCGGTCTCTCCGAGGAAACCGACGCGCTGATCGTCGTCGTGTCGGAGGAGACGGCGACAATTTCTGTCGCGCGCGGCGGCCGACTCATCCGCCGGCTCACACCGCTCCAGCTTCGCGACATCATCGCCGGCCGCCCGCCGCGCACGACGGGCGAGCAGCCCGTCATCGAGCTGCGGCCACCAGCCGCGGGGCGCGTGTCCGGCCGAGTAGGGCAGGGGGCGGGGAAGGACTGATTTGCGCGAAGCGGGATGCGGGAAGCGGGATGCGGGGACGGCCTCGGGGGAGAGGGCTTCTTCGCCACGAGCCGCTGCGCATCCCGCATCCCGCTTCGCGCATCCCGCGCTCATTGCGCTCCTCCTGCTCATTGTCTACATCGCGACGCTCGCGCCCGGGATCACGTTCTGGGATCCGAGCGAGTTCGTGGCGGCGGTGCACGTGCTCGGGATTCCGCACCCGCCCGGCACACCGCTCTTCGTGCTCGTCGCGCGCGTGTGGAGCGACGTGCTCGGGTGGCTGCCGACGGCGCCCGCCACGAACCTCTTCTCTGCAGCGTGCACGGCCGCCGCAGGCGGCGCGCTCGCGATCTTTCTCGCCAGATCGACGGGATGGCGGCTCGGTGCGTGCGCGGCGGCGCTGTGCGCGGGAGCGATGTCGACGGTCTGGTTGAACGCGACCGAGACGGAGGTGTACGCGGCATCGCTCCTCCTCGCGATGGCGATGCTGCTCGCGGCACAGCGCGCGAGTGAGAGCGGCGACTCACGATGGATCATGCTCACCGCGTACACGTTCGGTCTCGCGGTACCGCTGCACCTGAGCGCATTGGTCGCTGCCCCGGCGGCGATCGTGCTCGCGGTGCAGCGCGACGGCGGGCGCACGGCGAGCAGCATCCGATGGCGCGATGCAACGCTGCTCACGGGCGCGTTCATCGTGACGGTCGGCGTCGGGCTCGCACGGTGGCCGATCGTCGTCGCGGGAGCCATCGTGATGGTCGCCAGCGTGTGGCTGCGTGCGTCGCGCACTGATCGTGAGACGACATGGGCAGCCGGAGCTACCGCCGATGCGGGTGGGATGCGAGCACCGACATCTCTCTCCACGGCGCTCCTCACCGCTGCTGCGCTCCTCATCGCATTCTCGGCACTCCTCTATCTCCCCATTCGCGCCTCGCATCATCCGTTGATCAACGAAGGCGATCCGGTGACGTGGACCGCATTGTGGGACGTGATCGGCCGCCGCCAGTATGGTGCGCACGGGTTGTGGCCACGCCAGGCGCCGCTGTGGGCGCAGTTCGCGAACGTATTCGAGTATGCGGATTGGCAGGTCGCGCTCGGCCTCGCACCGGGCGTCGAGCCGTCGTGGATCCGCACGCCGATCACGGTGCTCTTCACGCTGCTGGGCGTCGTTGGGTGCATGGCGCACCGTGCGCGCGAGCGCAGGAGCTGGCGCGCGTTCGTCGTCCTGATCCTGTGCGCGAGCGCAGGCCTCGTCGTGTACATGAACTTCAAGGCGGGGGCGTCATTCGGGTACGGCGTACTGCCGGCGAATCTTCCGCATGAGGCGCGCGACCGCGACTACTTCTTCACGCTCGGATTCTGGACGTGGGGCGCGTGGGCGGGGATCGGCGCCGCGGTGCTCGCATCGCGCATCACGCGACGTGGCGCAGCGTCGATCGGCGTGTGCGTCGCCGCACTGCCCATCGCGCTCAACTGGAGTGCCGTGAACCGCAGGCACATGCCCGAAGCCACCATCCCGTACCTGTCTGCCAGCGCGTTCCTCTGGTCCACACCGCCTGATGCGGTGCTTGTGACGGGAGGGGACAACGACTCGTTTCCCCTCTGGTACCTGCAGGCTGTCGAGCGTGCTCGTCCCGATGTCACCGTCGTCGTGTCACCCTTGCTGCCGGTCGAGTGGTATCGTGCGCAGCTCGCACACCGTCACGGGTTGCTCGACTCCGCGGATGTCGCGGCGCCCGTGTACGCCGAGCGCGAGGTGCTCGGTCGGATCGTGCGTGGTGCGCGACGACTCGGTCGTCCGCTGGCTGTCACGCTCACTGCCGGGGAAACGCGGCGCGAGGCGCTCGGCGGTGAATGGACGCTGCACGGCACGGTGTTCGTGAACGCGGAGACGGCCAGCGGTGTACGGACCCGTGCACTCGATGCGCTCGTCGATACTGCGGCGGCGTCGGCGTTCGTCCGGTCGTTCCGTTGGACAACCGCCGATACACTTCGACGCGAGTCGATCGATCCCGCGCCCGCCGTGTTCGCCGAGGTCCTTGCGTGCCCGGCGTACGCGCTGTCGACGGTGGGAATCGCGGCTCAGCCGGATTCTCTTGATTCACCCTGTAAATTCCGGTAATTTCACAGCTTATGCTTTTTTCGGGCCTCGCCGATCGAGTGGCGGAGGTGAGGGAGCGCATCGCGGACGCGGTGGCGCGCGGGGGGCACGGGCAGGAGGTGACCATTGTGGCGGTCACCAAGACGCACGGGCCCGAAGCGGTACGCGAGGCATGGGAAGTGGGGCTGCCGAACGTCGGCGAGAATCGGGTGCAGGAAGCGCTCGCGAAGATGGATCAGGTCACCGAGCCTGTGACGTGGCATCTGATCGGACATCTGCAGCGAAACAAGGTGAAGGCCCTCGATCACTTCGCGCTGCTGCACGCCCTCGACAGCCATCGACTCGCGGATGCGGTGAACGCTCACGGACTTTCGCGCGGTCGCCCGGTGGCTGCGCTGGTGCAGGTGAACGTGGTGGGTGAAGAGACGAAGGGTGGCTTCTCTCTGGAGATGCTCCCGGCGGAGGCTCAACGATTGGCGGGATACGCCGGGATTCGCGTGGCCGGCGTGATGACGATGGCGCCGCTTGGCGCGGACGAGTCGACACTCCGCCAGGTCTTTCAGGGAGCACGCGCGGCACGCGAGATTCTCGCGAACGCCGGATGCCCGGCGCGCGAGCTCTCGATGGGCATGTCGAACGATTACGAAGTGGCGGTGGAGGAAGGGGCGACGATGGTCCGGCTTGGCACCGTCCTGTTCGGAGCGAGATCATGATCGACGAAGGGTTTCATCTCACGCCGCTCGATGTGCGGCGATACGATTTCGGCGGCAAGACATTTCGCGGGTACGAGCCGGCCCGGGTCGAGGAGTTCCGGATCCAGGTCGCCGAGGAGCTCGAGCGGCTCACGCGGCTCGTGCAGGAGTTGGAGGAGAAGACGCGCGGGAGCCACGAGCAGCTGCGCAGCTTCCGCGAGCGCGACCAGGCGCTCAACGATGCGCTCATCTCCGCCCAGCAGCTTCGCGCCGACATGCGTGAGCAGGCCGAGCGCGAGGCGAAGCTCCTGCTGCGCGAAGCGCGCGCTGAAGGTGAGCGCCTCATCGAGGCGGCGCGTGAAGAGGTGCACAAGCTCGAGGCCAATCTCGCCCAGCTCGAGCAGTCGCGGCTCATGTTCATCGGGCAGCTGCGTGCGCTCGTGGAGCGTCAGCTCGTGGAGCTCTCCGCAGCCGAGGGGACGGCGCTGCGACCGAACACCGATGGTGAAGCCACGCAGACGCGCTCGGCGATGAAGACGCCCGCGTGGCTCGAGTCGCTCGTCAAGGAATGACCGCGCAGCGGGGGACGACCGACCAGCCTCCGTACGCGGCGCCGCGTGCGGCCGGCGCTCCCGCGCCCGATCACAATCTCCACAGTCGCGAGCACATCGCGCGTGCCGCACAGGCCGTGCGCGAACGATTCGCCGGTACGCCGAGCATCGGGATCATTCTCGGTACGGGACTCGGCGCACTCGCACGCGAGATCGACACCGCGGCCGTCATCGACTACACCGACATTCCGGGCTTCCCGCTCTCGACCGTCGAGTCGCACGCGGGGCGCCTGCTGTGCGGCACGCTGGGCGGAAAGGTCGTGGTCGCGATGCAGGGGCGGTTTCATCGGTACGAGGGGTACTCGCTGCAACAGGTGACGTTTCCGGTGCGCGTGCTGCGCGCGCTGGGCGCGGAGACGCTCGTCGTCTCGAACGCGTGCGGCGGGATGCATCCACTGTGGAATCCGGGCGACCTCATGCTGATCGCCGATCACATCAACCTGCTGGGCGACAATCCGCTCGTAGGGCCGAACGACGAGGCCCTCGGGCCGCGATTCCCCGACATGTCCGAGCCGTATGACGCGGGGCTCCGCGCAATCGCGCGCGAGGTCGCGGCCGAGCAGCGCATCGTGCTCCGTGAGGGCGTGTACGTCGCTGTGAGCGGACCGAATCTGGAGACGCGCGCGGAATATCGCTTTCTGCGCGGCATCGGGGCGGATGTCGTCGGGATGTCCACCGTCCCCGAGGTCATCGTCGCGGTGCACGGCGGCATGCGCGTGCTCGGACTTTCGATCATCACCGACCGGTGTCTGCCGGATGCGTTGGAGCCGGCGACCGTCGAGCAAATCATCGCCGTGGCCACTCGCGCCGAACCGAATCTGACGGCGCTGGTGCGCGGCGTTCTGGAGCGTTTGTGACTGCTGTCGATCCACACGTAGCGAATTATCGAATGCTGCCTCCGGACCTCCCCGTGAATTCGTTCGAGGAGGAGGTCATTGCGCGCTGGAGCGAGGAGGGGATCCTCGAGCGTGCCGATGTCGCGCGCGAGGGGAGTCCCGAGTTCGTCTTCTTCGAGGGACCGCCGACGGCGAACGGCCGCCCGGGGATCCATCACGTGTTCGCGCGCACGATCAAGGATCTGTTCTGCCGCTACCGCGTGATGAGCGGATGTCACGTGACGCGGAAGGCCGGGTGGGACACACACGGCTTGCCGGTGGAGATCGAGGTCGAGAAGCAGCTCGCTGCACGCATGGCGGAACAGCGCGGACTCGAGCCCGGCCAGCTCGCGGCGATGAGCGGAAAGCAGCTCATCGAAGAGTTCGGCGTCGAGGAGTTCAACAAGCTGTGTCGTGAGAGCGTGTGGACGTACAAGGGCGAGTGGGAGCGCCTGAGTGCGCGCATCGGCTACTGGCTCGACTACCGCGATCCATACATCACGTACGAGAACGATTACATCGAGAGCGAGTGGTGGGCGCTCAAGACACTGTACGAGC